>JAUVMS010000232.1 GCA_030600135.1 Hyphomicrobiales bacterium
GCACCACATCAAGCTCGGCCACCGCTGGCTCTATGCGCTCGCCGGCGCCGCCTCGGCCACTGCCGTCTTCTGGCTCTGGACCGATCCCGCAAATTTCGCCGAGATGCGCGATCAGGGCTACGCCATTGCAAGTTTTGTCGCACCGGTTGCGCTAGGCGCCCTGATGGGCTTTGCCTATCACCTTCGTGCCGGCTACAGCGCCGCGGGCGACGACCCGCACGCGCTCAGGTCGCTGTTCGCATCTCGCGACGAAGCCGCCGGTCACCAATCCAGATATGCTTCGCACAGGCGCCAAGCGCGCCCCGGGCAGGCATCCGATAGCGGGCTCGCCACCGGGACCGCTGGCGGCGTCTCGCCAGACAATGCCCATGCCGACACCGGCACTGCCGAATACTTCAGCGGGCCGCTGCGGGTGCGCACCTCCTTCGGCACGATGATCGTGGTTGCCATCGCGGGCACAATTCTCTTTCATTTCGCCATGCTGTTCATGTTTTTCGCCTCCTGGTTGAGGCCGAGGCAGCCCGGAGCGATCACCGATCCCAATTCTTTTTCTCAAGCGATCGAGCGTAATTTCAGTCCCTTTTCCGGCGTGGCGGGGCTGAGCGACCTTATCGACGTCTTTGCCGCGACCGGTGCTGGCGCGATCATTTGGGCCGCGCTCTTCGCCATTCCCTTCGCCGCCATCATCTACGTCTGCCACATGGTGGCGCGCGCCATGGACAAAACCAGCTACATGGCCTATGGCGTGGCCGGATTGGTGGTCCCGCCGATCCTCGGCTTGCTTTTGTTTTTCGTCTTTTTCTTCGTCGGGCTGCAAATGGCTTTCCCGTGCGCCATCGCCATGTTGCTCTACCGCAACTATGCCGGGCTCGAGCCAAAACCGGTGGCCGAAGATGTCCATGTCGACGACCGCCGCAATCTCGTCGGCGCGGGCCACGAGCGCCGCCGCTTCGGTCGGGTGATCGCGAGCCAGTGATGCAGGCCCGGCGCCAGCCGCAAAGAGTTCATTCCCAAACCCGTGAGATCATTGTCGCAAGAAACGCTGAGGACCACGAGTAATGGTCAAGGCTGTACTGAATCCTGGATTCGATATACTGGTCGGAAGAGATCTCAACAGCACCAGGGTAGATTCATGGCCAAGAGTTTTAATCCGCCGGGCACCTGGCAGCCGAACGATCGCGGGTTCAACATGGGGGTCGTCCAGCAGGCCGGGCATGTTGTCCATTTCACCGGTCAGGTTGCCTGGAACGAGGCTGAAAAGATTGTCGGCGTTGGAGATGTTGGGGCCCAGACGCACCAATGTTTTCGCAATATCATCGCGGTACTGGCCAGCGTTGGCGGTCAACTCGACGACATCGTATCGGTCACGACCTACTTCACCGATCGATCACAGTTGCCGATCATCCAAAAGGTCCGAAACCACTACTTTTCGCCGGAAAACGCGCCTGCCAGTACATCCGTTATGGTAGCCGGGCTCGGCCACCCCGACTTTCTCGTCGAACTGACACCCATCGCCGTCATTCCACCCGAGCGATTTCGCGAGCCGGACTGAATAGCGCTTCGCGCGCGAGCCCGATTGCCATTCACCCGCACTGCGCCAACCACGCCCCGAACCGCCGCCATCTCCTGGCTCACATTCCCGGCGTGACTCGGGCCTATCGCTTTGATAGTCAGGAACAATGGCCCAACAAGACCACAAGCCCGACGAGCCGAACGACCGAGACGAGCTGCTCTACGAACGCCAGGACGGCATCGGCTGGGCGACTTTCAATCGCCCCAAGGCCCGCAATGCCCTGACCTTCGCCATGTACGACCGGCTGGCCGAGATCTGTCGCTCGGCCGCAGGCGATCCAGCGCTCAAGGTGCTCGTCGTCACCGGCGCCGGCGATCGTGCATTTGCCGCGGGCACCGATATTTCTCTCTTTCGCGATTTTAGCACCGAGGCCGATGGCCTTGCCTACGAGGAACGCATGGAGACGGTGCTCCGTGACATCGAGAACTGCCCCATCCCGACCATCGCCGCCATATCCGGCGCCTGCACTGGCGGCGGCGCCGCCATCGCGGCGGTTTGCGATATCAGGATCGCCACCCGATCAATGCGATTTGGCGTTCCCATTGCCCGCACCCTAGGCAATTGTCTGTCGGCCGCCAATCTCATCCGTTTCTCGAGCCTTCTCGGCCCGGCCCGTACACAGGAATTGCTTTTGACCGCCCGTCTAATCGAGGCTGAGGAGGCGCACGCCATCGGCCTCGTTTCAGAGGTTGTCGACAGCCATGAGGCGCTCCTGGCGCAAGCCCGCGACCTGGCCGGTCGTCTGGTGACCCATGCCCCGCTCACGATGAGCATCACAAAGGAGATGTTCCGCCGCATTCGCCAGTCGCGCCCCGTCGTCGACGACGCCGATCTGATCGCCCGTTCCTACACCAGCGAGGATTTTCGCGAAGGTCTCGATGCCTTTCTCTCCAAGCGACGGCCGGCATGGAAGGGACGCTAGGCATGGCCTACACGCCAAAAGGCCCTCTGGTCGGCATGCGCGTCCTCGAACTCGCCCACATCATGGCCGGGCCCGTTTGTGGCCTCATGCTGGCCGATATGGGCGCCGACGTCATCAAGGTCGAGAAATGTCCAGGAGGAGACGACACCCGGCGCTTCGTGCCGCCCGAGATCGAGGGTGAATCGGCCGCCTTCATGATGATGAACCGCAACAAGCGAGGCATCGCACTTGATCTGAAAAGCGATCAAGGCAAGGAGATCCTGCTCCGCCTGGTCGAGAACGCGGACGTTTTGATTGAAAACTATCGCCGCGAAACTATGTCGAAGCTCGGCCTTGGATACGATCGGCTAAAGGAAATTAATCCTGGTTTGATCTATTGCGAGATCTCCGGTTTCGGCCGCACCGGTCCTCTTGCCGACCAGGGTGGTTTCGACTTGATCGCGCAAGGCATGTCCGGTCTGATGGCCATAACCGGCGAGGGTCCCGGCCGGCCACCCGTCAAGGTCGGCGCGCCCATCAGCGACATAACGGCGGGCATACTGGGCGCCATGGGTGTGGCGGCCGCCTATGCGCAACGGTTGCAGAGCGGCATCGGACAACGGGTCGACACTTCGCTCTTCGAGGGCGGCATTACCCACACCTATTGGCAGTCCGCCATTTGCTTTGCCACCGGCACATCGCCTGGCCCAATGGGGTCAGCCCATCCCCTCAACGCCCCCTATCAGGCCGTCGAAACCGCCGACGGATGGATCAACGTTGGTGGCGCCAACCAGCGCAACTGGGAGCGGGTTCTTGTGGCGATCGGTGCCCACGAGCTTGGCAACGATCCCCGATTTGCCACCAACGACCAGCGCATGGCCAACCGCTCCGCTCTCATCGACGAACTGACGGTGCACTTCAAACAGCGCACGACCAACGAGTGGCTCGAGGTTTTGGCCGAAGTCGGCGTGCCCGCCGGTCCGGTTCTTTCCATCAAGCAAATGCACGACCACCCACAAACGCGTGCACGCGAAATGGTAACGACTACGGACCATGCGACGGCCGGCACAGTCGAAACCATCGGCCTGCCCGTCAAATTTTCCGAGACACCCGGCGCGATCCACCACCCGGCCCCCCTCTACGGTCAACACACCCGCGAAGTTTTGCAGACCCTCGGCTACGACGAAGAAGCAATTGCCGAGATGTCCAAGAACGGCGTGATCACTGTCTAGCAACTGCGCCAACAGTTACCCTAATTGTCTATTCCGCCGAGCCCGCTGGCATCCCAGCGCCGTACGTCGATTTACCAACCAGTGATATTTCAGTTTTTAGACAAATTGTGTCGAGTTAATCTTCAGCCTCACTGGGCAGCTGGTGAGGCGAAGCAAATGGTCAAACAAAACCGACAGACGCCTCATCAAGTCTGAGGGGCGTCTTGATGCGTTTGTTTGCGTTTGTTGTATGCGTCTTGTTGGCAGCACTGATTGTCGCTGTTCCCGACAAGACCGAAAGTCGTTTGGTTGTCTTTGACGGGTCTGGTTGTCGGGGGTGCACACAATTGCGTGAGTACGTTGTTCGTCCCTATCTCGCATCGAAAGCGCGCAACCAGGTGCCGATGGAGATTGTCGATATCGCCAGTCTCGGCACCTCGGGACACGCGCTCCGCGCCCCGATCCGCACCTTGCCCACCATCGTTATCGTTCAGGATGGCCGCGAAGTGGCGCGGATGGCCGGATACTCCGGTCCTGATCGTTTTTATGACTTTCTAGCCACGTCCCTTGGCGCCAAACGCGCGGGTACAGAGTTTCACTTCGATTGATGGTTGTCTGACAGCTCCTATTCCGCTTTCATACGATCCAAGCTTTCCCGACAGTTACATCGACAAAGCCGCTACAGGGCTCGGTCGATAGAATGCTCAGGAGGTGCTGGATGGATCGTCGAGCCTTCATTAAGTCCACTGCGGTCGCTGCCGGAGTTGCAGCGGCATCGAGCAGTGTCTCGGGCGCACCCGCCGCTCACAAGAGCGTTGTCGAGCTACGGATGGTCGTGCCCTGGCCCAGCGAGGCGGTCGCCGTCCACGCATTTGCTCGCAGATTGGCTACGCGAGTGGAACGCGCCTCCGACAGCCAACTTCGCTTGCATCTCGTCGGTACCGGCGACGAGCCGCCAAACGGCTCTTGTCTCGATATCCTGGCGAACGGTGACGCCGAACTTTACCTAGGCTCTGAACTTTGGCATGCCGCCACGGCGCCGGCGCTTGGCTTCTTTGCCGGGCTGCCATTCGGTTTGGAGGCCGGAGAGTTCGCCACGTGGCTTGCCAGCGGCGGCGGTCAAGTGATTTGGGACGAGGCCGGTGATGCGGTTGGCTTGAAGCCAATGTTGGCCGGTGTCGCGGGCCCCGCCGTCGGAACATGGTCGGCTGATCCCATCACGTCAGTTGATGCCTACAAAGGTCTGCGAACACACGCGCCCGGACATACCGCTGAAATCGTGGCCGCGCTCGGCGCCACTCACGTTGCTCTTTCAGCCAGCGACGTTGTCCCCGCCATGGCCGACGGCCGTATCCGTGCAACATCCTACGCCGGCCCCTACCTCGACATGCAGCTCGGGCTCAATCGCTCCGCCACTTACCACCACATGAGCGCATTGCATCCCTCGAGCTTTGTTCTGTCTGTTGGTGTACGGCGCAAACTTTGGGCCGATCTGACTGCGAACCAGCGCGTCTTGATCGAGGCCTGCCTGGCGGCGGAGCGCGACACGTTCAATGCCGAGCTCGCCACCAACGGCGCACTGGCACGGCGTGCAATCAGCACGCAACCGGCCATTGCGACGGTCGAGATCCCACCCGCTTCGCTCAGCGAGATGCGGCAAGCGACGAGCGACGTACTACATGCCATTGCCGACCGCGATCTTGCCGCGCGCAAGGCCTACGATAGTCAGCTCGGCTTTCGCGCGATGATGGCGGACCATGCATCCGAGCCCAAGCCGACCGATTGGGTAGGCGTCTGACATATGCTCGATCAGCGGCAAACATCCGCCAGATCCGCACCGTACCGTCACTCTAGGAGCGAGTTGCGCCGACCCCGCACAATTCTTGGCTCCTGGACAAGTCCAATTCTAACAGGCATATCTCGATTAGAAGTTCCAACAACCAATCCATCGGGAGGACAAACCGAATGGATCGTCGCTCATTTATCAAGAAGGCTGGTCTTGCGACGGCCGCAGGCGCAACCGCGGCTTCCAGCTTGGCGGCGCCGGCAATCGCCCAATCAACGAAAGACTTGGTCGTCGTCGCAACCTGGCCGCGTGACTTTCCCGGTCTCGGCACCGGCGCACAGCGTCTTGCCAAGCGCATCGATGAACTCACGGAGGGACGCATCAAAGTCCAATATTTCGCGGCCGGCGAGCGCGTAGGTGCATTCGACTCATTTGACGAGGTTGCCTCCGGCAATGCTCAGGCCTATCACGCCGCCGACTACTACTGGAAGGGCAAGCA
>JAUVMS010000127.1 GCA_030600135.1 Hyphomicrobiales bacterium
ACCTCAATGGCAATGTTGACCGAGGTCGACGGATTTCCACCGCTAGAGCCTTCACAACGCGCGATCCTGCTCGGCACCGAGGCGCCCAGAGAACTAGCGGCAGCGATGGCGAACGCCATCCGAGGAGCGATCAACTGAGTGGGCCGCTCATCTGGCAAAACTTCCGGATTTGGCCCTCCGTGACCGTCACGCCACTCAACCAAAGCGTCCGGGACTGAGTGCCAAGCGGGGTAGCCTCACCAGTCCGATTGGCCGACGACCTTGTAAGGCGCACCGGCGCTGCAATGAGACAGGTGGCGAATTTCCTTGCCCTATGGCGTGGATGCGCCAAGCGGTGAAGCCATACGCCACGTGCATCGTATTATGCCGCCGATGCTCTGGACGGAAACATCAGCACGTTGCTAACAACGCCGATAGCCCAGGGGAAATTATTTGGCTTGGGCGCCGACACATATGACCGCCAAGCACCGTCTAGAGAAACTTGGCGCATTCTCTTGCCAGTCAACCGACGTCGAGTTACCTTTCCAGAAATTCCGCATAAAGACGTATTGATGTTCGAGGTACCAGATATTTGCGAAGGGGGTTGAATGAGGTCTCTAACGTTTTTGTCGATTGTCCTTTTGTTGCTAACCGTTAGCTCCGCCCAGGCGCAATGGGCAAGTCAAGAAATTGAAGATCCGTTTGGCGATGATCATATCACAGGCGCTTTTACTGCACGAAGTGGAAAGGGCCTAGTTGTTCGCTGTGTCGGCACTTCCAGGCTTGAGTTGATGTTCATGCCTAACGAAAGCGGTGATGAGTCTGTGGCTTTGATGGCGAATACGATGGGGCTGAAAATCTTGATCCGCATCGACAAAGACAAGGTCGATAGCCTTGAGGCTGCCACTCATTCGAGCGATGGTAAGATTGTCACCGTGGCAGACATTGAGCCGGCATTGGCCGACCGCATGGCCGCCGCCAAAAAACGAATTGCCGCCGTCGCCGAAATGGCGGGGCAGAAAATAGGATCCGTGAGCTTCGGCGTCAAAGGCTCGAGGCGCCACATAAGTAAGGTTTTGAAGGCTTGCGATAGCGCAAGGGAGCCATCCTAAGGCAAAGCCTCACCGGCCCCCGCTGCGCATGAACACGGATTTCTTTCCCCTCTACAGCCGTGACCTGCGCTAAGTGGTGAAGCCGATGCTGCCGGATGCGCCGGGTTTGCCGCGGCTGATCTCGTCTAGCAGCTGGACGACTTTTTCCGGCTGCTTGGTGATGCCGAGGACGTTGGCCTGCTTGCGGGCCTGGGCAAAGTCGCCCGGCGTCAGGTTGGTGAGCTTCAAGCCTTCGGCCGGTACCTCGGTCATGGCAAAGAACACCTCGAAGGCGTGCTCGAGCGCGGTGCGATCGAGATATTCAAAGCGCACGTGAAAGGTGAAGCGGCGGAGCGATGCGGTGTCGAGGCGGTCCATCAGGTTGGTCGTGAAGCAGACCGGCCAGGGGTGCTCTTCCATCCAGGTGAGCATTTCGTTGACTTGCGTTATCTCCCACGACCGCACGGCCTGGGTGCGGTCGAACAGCAAGGAGTCGGCCTCGTCGAAAACCAGAAAGGCGCCCGCTTCGAGCGCTTCGGCAAAGGCGTCGGCAATGCGTTTTTCGGATTCGCCGACAAATGGCCCGAGCAGGTCGGAGGCGCGTTTGTGCAACACTTCGAGGCTCAGGCGATTGGCGAGGTAGCGGGCATAGGCCGATTTTCCGGTGCCGGGTGGGCCGGACAAACAGAGCGAAAATGCCAGCTTTCCGCCCTTGACGATTTGCTCGGTCAGGTCGACCAGATCGAGGCTGGCGCAAACCAGGCGGGTGTCGAATTCGGCCATGATGGGGGGGCGACGCGCCGCGGCACCCGATACGGCGCGCACCACGCCGAGGGCGGCGCGCTCGACCGCTTCGGCGCCGCCGCCCGATAGCTGGGCCGCCTTCAGGGCATTTTCGAGAATTGCCGGGGTCGCCTCGATCCGGTTGGCCAAGGTCTCGATCTCTTCGCCGGATAGTGCCACTCCGACGCGGTCAGCGAGGCGGTGCAGGATGCGCTGGCGCTGACTTGGCGGCGGGAGCCTGAGCTCGACGGCCAAAGTCATGCGGCGCAGAAGGGCCGGGTCGATTTCGTGAATGTTGTTGGAGGTCCACAGGATCGGAACCGGGTTCTTCTCGAGCAGGCGATTGAGGTAGATCTTGGAGCCGCCACGGCGAATGAGCTGCCAAGCAACATCTTCCATCTCATCGAAGAGCAGCGCAGTGCGATCAGACTCCGACAACAGGCGGAGCGAAAAAACAAGATCCTGGAGGCGGGCCGAACGGTCGGCCTCGCCCTCGGAGTGCACTTCCTCGCCGGCGCCGTAAAGCGAAACACCGACAGATTCCGCCGCGACCTTGGTTAGCTCGGTCTTACCGGTTCCCGGTGGGCCGTAGAGTAAAATGTTGATGCCTTTGGCGCTTTTGCGCGCTGCACCGTCCAGGACTTTGGAAATGAGGTCGCGATCGACGGCGACATGCTCATAGTCCGAAATTTCAATGCCGGATGCCAGTTGTGCACCGAGGAGGGCCTGGCGCATGTCGGCAAAGTCTCCAAAAGTTCGGTCGAGGCAGGCGTTGACTTGGTTGGGGATGGCATAGCGCCCCGCGGAGCCGGCAATCTCATCGCCCTCGCCAACCTTGACGAGGCCCGAGGTTATGAGGTCACCGGAGGGCGAGAGGAGTTGGTCGACGTTGCGGCTTTCCTCGCCAACCAATAGGGAAATGACGCGAGTCATGGGGCCTGCGGCCTCGCTCATCGTATCGCACAGGTATTCCACCTGTTCGAAGCGTGTGTAGCAGGCGATCAAGCCAACCACCTTCCAAGCCGCTTCGGGTAGACCGAGTTCGTTAACCAGAAGCTCGACATTGGAGGCCAGCGGTTCGGGCCGTGGGGTCTCCTCGGCCGCGCTCCGCAGCTCGGCGAGAACCCGGTTGCGGTTCTGACGATAGGCGCGTTCGAACTCGGCCGGATTGTAGCCACCGGAATAGATGTTGCCGATGGCGCGAGCAAGTTGGCGCGGCAGGGGCAGGCTGAGCAGCTCGGAACGATCGTTGAGCCAGTAAAGCAGGGCGCGGGTTGCGCGTAACGTTAAGACTTCGCGCTCAAACACGCGCGCGACATACCGCGCCACCAAGCCTCTCTCGACATCAGTAATGGACATTCCAGCCCTCAACCGAACAACGCGGTTCGAATTCGCTCCTCGGCGGAGCCACGACATCGCCGTGCTGCCACAGTGGCCAATTCCGTTGGCACAAGCGAGCAATCAAGTACCTGACGCGCCAAGATTGCTCCGTGACCGTTCTAAGGCACAATTCACCCATCTTAGCAACATCCTTGCAAAAGCCTTCATTGCGCTCAAATCCTGGCCTACTCTGTTGGAAAGCTGCGTGATTTCGCATCCTGCGGCTCAGTAACTGTTCAAACAGCCAAGGGCTCGGATGTCACATGTCTTGCGCGGCGGCCTAACCCGCCTGGAAATGACTACGAAGATCACGCTCGCCGTGTTGGCGCTCGCGAGTGGAGTTTACACCTATCTTGGCGTGCGAGGGCTGCTGAACGGTACGGAAACCCTCGTCTTTCTCGGTGCGCTGGTCTACTCGGTCGCGGTTTCCGTCGGCATTTACGCCTTTTGGTCCTATCTGTTGCGGTTTTTGCCGCACATCCGCCATGCCGCGAACCGGCGACTGCTGTACGTCGCGATGGTCGTGGGTAGCTGCATGATCATCGCCATGTCGTCATGGCTCAATGCCGCCGCACTCGCCGGCGGGGCAGCGCTCGAGCAACACCTGGCAAACGCGATTGAAGACTACCAGCAAACTCTCGACAAGGCCCACAGCAACGCTCTGGCCGCGCAAGGTCTGTTGCCGGACATCCATCTCGCATCACAGCGTTTTGCACGGCTTGCGCGGGGGGAGCGACAGTCGGGTGTATTGACGGGGACGTCCGGCAGCGGGACGGTGGTGCAGCTGCTGACGCAGATGTCGAGCCAGCTCAATGGTTTGGCCCGTCAAGTCGAAGATTCACGCGAGCAGGTTCGTTCGCTATTCAACCAAGGCGGCAGACACTTGGCGCAGATGCGCAAGCTGGTATCGAGCCCGGGTCCGATCGAGGCGCGCAGCAATGCCTTCGCCGAGGAAGCCGTGGCGCTTACGGGTGTGATAGCGGCATTGCAGCAATCGTCAATTGCGCCGGCGGTGAAACGCACCGCCGACAATCTCGCGCGCTCTTTCATTGCCCCTGTCGCCGACGGTCGCAGCGGCGACCTGGCCGAGCGCCAGACCGAAGTTGTCGGCAAGGTTGAGAAATCCGTGCAGGCGCAGAGCCGGGCGCTGTCGCAGGCGGCAGAAGAAATATTGGTGCGGCAGCCGGCTCAGCCGCTAAAGTTTACGCCCTTGTCGACACCAGAAGCGGTCTTGCGGTATGCGACTGACTTCCTGCCAAGTTGGGCAGGTGCCATTTCCATCGATCTCCTGCCGGCGGTTCTCATTTTGATTTTGTGCGGTGTGCAGGCCGCGATCCGCCGCGACGAGGGGGGCGAACTGGAGGCCCACACCGTCACCGCCGATGACATGATGCGCGCCATGCGGCTCTATCGTACGATCCATGAGGAAGAACTCGCAGCGCTCGTAATTCGACCCGGCGAGGGTGCTCGTCGCGTCGATGTCGATGAGAGCAAGGTGGCGCGGGCCGAACCCAATTTGCATGTCGATCAGCATGCCAAGGACCTCGGATCGAGCAATATTGCGCCGTTACCGAGCGCAGGAAAAAAGAAATAGCCGACGATGCTGATGAACGCGGACAAACCTGGGGCATTTGAGCGTGCGATGGCGCGCTTGCCTGAGGGGCTTTTTCTGCGCTCGCTGTTCACCGGCCTACTGGCGGCGACAATCACGATATTCGCATTGGATTTTCGTGACGTTTTGCAGTCCGATCGTGGCCAAACACCGGGCATGACACGGCTCGAGCCGGTGACGATGGAACGCCCCAGCAGCCGAGATCATCTGCGCCCTTACCTGCCATGGACTTCGCCGGTGACGCGGGAAGGTGGCAGCCTCAATTTGCCCGGTTTCGATCGCCCGCCCGACCACGGGATGTTGCGTGAGAAGATGTCATTCAAGCTCGGGCCCGATGGCACGGCTTCCGCCGTTGGCTTGATTGAGTCCGGAACGGCGGGCGAATTTGAACGTTTCCTCGCCGCCAGTAAGGATAAGGTGCGCTGGCTCGCGCTTCATTCGCCGGGGGGGTCCGTGCCTGACGCGCTTGCCATGTCGCGGCTTATTCGCAAGCATGAGATCACGACGGCGGTGCCCTCAAACGGCTACTGCGCCTCGTCATGCCCGTTGGTGTTCGCCGGCGGCAGCAAGCGTGAGGCTGGAAACGGAGCATGGATCGGCGTGCACCAGATTTACACCATCGACTCGGCGATTGGGACGATCCACGATGGCATGGCCGAGGGGCAAAAAATAAGTGCGGTTTGCCAGCAGCATCTGAACGAGATGGGCGTCGATCCGCAGGTATGGGTTCATGCGATGCGCACGCCGAAGCATCAAATCTACGTTTTCACCCCGAAGGAACTCAAGACCTTCAAGCTGGCGACACACGTCCATGGCGACGATGCCAAAGGCAAACGAAAGTCATAACTTTGCGCGACGGCGGTGATTGATGTCTATCCGTGATGCAGAGGAGCGTGATCTCGTTGCGATCACGGAACTTTACAACGACGTGGTTCGCTCCTCGACCGCCACTTTCAACGATCAGCCAGCATCGCTCGAGGCGCGCGGCGATTGGCTGGCGGCGCGCCGGGCCAGGTCGTATCCCGTGCTCGTTGCCGAATTCGATGGTGCGTTTGCCGGATTTGCGTCCTTTGGTGATTTTCGCGCCGGTCCCGGCTACCGCCACACGGTCGAGCATACGGTCTACGTCAGTCCCGGTGTCCGCGGGCGCTCGCTCGGCACGCTGCTGATGAAAACTTTGTTCGCTCGGGCCCTGGCGCTGGACAAGCATGTGATGGTCGGGGCGATCGACGCAGCCAACGAAGCCTCCATCCGATTTCACGAGCGGCTCGGGTTCCAAACGGTGGGCCACATGACGGAGGTGGGCCGCAAGTTCAACAGATGGCTCGACCTGGTCCTGATGCAACGGACCTTGTGACAGTGCAGCGGTCAGCTTGAAGGTTTCAGATCGATCGAGCCGGAGAGCCCTGGCGCTGGCGGGTCTGCCATTCGGGATCGACCCAGGCGGGTGCGTTCGAGGCCGGCAACGGCGTTCGGCCTCGGATGAGGTCGGCGGCTCGTTCGGCGACCATGATGGTCGGCGCGTTCAAATTGCCGTTGGGAATGGTCGGAAATATCGAGGAGTCCACCACCCGCAAGCCCTCGACGCCGATTAACTTACAGTCGGAATCGACCACGGCTAACGGGTCGTCGCTTGCCCCCATTCGGCAGGCACAGGAGGGGTGGTAGGCACTTTCGGCGTGCTGGCGGATCCAGGCATCCAGCGCTTCGTCGGCCTGGATATCATCACCTGGTTGGATCTCGTCGCCGCGGAATTCGTCGAAGGCCGGTTGGGCGACAATCTCTCGCGTGAGCTGGATGGCGGTGCGAAAATCGCTCCGGTCCAGTTCGTGTTCCATGTAGTTGAAGAGCACCTTCGGCTTTTCGCGCGCGTCGGCGCTGGCGATCCAGATACGGCCCCTGCTCTTGGGTTTGTTGGGCCCGACGTGGACTTGAAAGCCATGACCGTCAACCGGCAGGGTTCCGTCATATCGGATTGCGCCAGGCAGAAAATGAAACTGGACATCGGGCCACTTGACACCCGCCCTGGATCGCACGAAACCGCAAGACTCAAAATGGTTGGTGGCACCCAACCCACGCTTGAACATGATCCATTCAACACCAATCAGAAACTTGGAGAACAATCCAAGCTGGCTGTTCAAAGTGATCGGTTTGGTGCAGCGGTACTGGCAATAAACCTCCAAGTGGTCTTGCAGGTTTTCACCAACTCCGGGCAATTCATGAACGAGGTGAACACCCGCCTCGGCGAGGACTTTGACGGGACCGATACCGGAGAGCTGCAAGAGTGCGGGCGAACCGATTGCGCCGGCGGCGAGAATAATTTCACGCCGGGCATGTGCCACGTGGGACCGGCCACCGCGCCAATAGGCGATGCCGACGGCCTTGCGTCCCTCGAACAGCACCCGCTCGGTGTGGGCATGGGTCAGAACCTCAAGGTTGGGGCGTCGCATTACCGGCCTCAGATAGGCGTTTGCCGTCGACCAGCGGCGGCCTTGGCGCACGGTCATGTGCATCGCCCCAAAGCCTTCTTGGCAAAAACCGTTGTAGTCGTCGGTTGCGAGATATCCGGCCTCGACGCCGGCAGCGACGAAGGCGCGATAGAGCGGGTTGGTCATTCCGAGACCGTTGGAGGTCGTGAGCGGGCCTTGGTCGCCGCGGTAGTCGTCACTGCCGCCAAACCAGGTTTCGGCCTTGCGAAAGTACGGCAGGCAATTTCGATAGCCCCAACCACGTGCGCCATTTTCCTCCCACTCATTGAAATCACAAGCGTGGCCGCGAACGTAAACCATGCCGTTGATGGAGGATGATCCGCCGAGCACCTTGCCCCGCGGCGTGTGCATGCGTCGGCCGTCCAAAAAGGGTTCGGGCTCGGTCTCGAAAAACCAGTTGTAACGCTTGAGGTTCATCGGGATGGAAAATGCCGACGGCATTTGAATGAAGATGCTTCGGTCGCTGCCTCCGGCCTCGAGCAAGAGAACGGTGGTTTGCGTGTCCTCGCTGAGCCGGTTGGCCAAGACCGAACCGGCCGAGCCGGCGCCAACGACAATGTAGTCGAATTCTTCCGCCATAGAGCCCCTTTCCAGGCCATACTTGGGCGCGACACAACGAGCCATTGCAGCGGCCGCGACACGACATGTGGTCGTGATCATAGGCGGTCGCCAGCCAAGGTATCAAATGCCCGCACGACAGCGAATGTTCCTGCGGCGACACGGCCCAGCGCACCGCCAAGCGTCATCGCAGTTGGTGGGCCCAAACCAAGCGCATGCAGCGCGGCGGTGTGCGGTGCGATAGCAAGGGTACCCATCCGCCAGCGTTGCTGCTGGCGACATCGTACAAACGCGAGCCGAGGTGTGGATGGCCGCGCATTTGTCGCGCTGTCATGGCGCCAGACGTCGTAGCATCTCTTCGCAAAATGAAACACATCGGCCTAGCTTTGGCCGTAGTCTTAGCACAATGTGGTGTATCACGCCGGCCCGGAGACAGTAATGTTGCGTAAAGATCATCG
>JAUVMS010000245.1 GCA_030600135.1 Hyphomicrobiales bacterium
CACGCGGGTGCCGTAGTCCCGCATCTTCTCAGCCCAGAACGTACCTTGCTTGCCGGTGATGCCCTGGACCAGGAGCCTATCCGTACCACGAATGATCATCGGGCCGCCTCCACTGCGGCTCTTACCGCGTCATCCATCAGGTCGAAGGGCTCGAGCCCGAGCCGGCTGCGAACCATGTCGATCGCTTCGTCCTCGCCGGTGCCGTGGATCGTAAAGAACACCGGCACATCGGGCTCGACCGTCTCCCACGCCTCGACGATGCCCGAGACCATGACGTCGGTTCGCGCGAAAGCACCGCAGAAATTGATGAGCAGCGATTTGACGCGCGGGTTCGCGAGCACGATCTCCAGCGCTTCCTTGCCGAGACTATAAGCCTCGCCACCAATTTCCAGGAAATTGGCCGGTCGACCGCCGTAGTGACTGACGGCATCCATGCTGGTCATGGTTAGGCCCGCGCCGTTGGCGAGGATACCGACGTTACCATCGAGTTCGATGTACTTGAAGCCAACCTCCTGGGCCTTGCCCTCGAGCCCCGTCAACTTGTCCGGGGAACCTTTCGCGGCCAGCTCCCGGCGGCGCTTGATCGCGGAATCTTCAAGGGTGAACTTGCAATCCAACGCGACGAGCCGACCGTCCTCGGTGAGCACCAGCGGATTAATTTCCAGAAGCTCGGCATCATTGCCGATATAAGCGTCGTAAAGCCGTTCGAGCAGCGCCGTTACGGCTTCAGCATCCAGATTGCCTGACCGTGGCAGTGCTTGGCGGACCGCAGCGCCATCAAAGCCATGGCGAATGTCGACGGCAAGGCGCATCAGTTTGTCGGGATGCTTTGCGGCAATTTCCTCGATATCCATACCGCCTTCGGGCGAGAAAAGAATAAGCGGTCCCTTGGTCTCCGGATCGTTGAGGACGGCGGCATAAAATTCCGTCTTGATCGGCACCTGGGCCTCGACGAGCACCTTCTCAACTGAGTGTGCGCCAATGGTCATGCCGAGGATTTGCTCTGCAGCCGCGCGAGCTTCATCGGCGCTGGCCGCGAGCTTGATACCGCCGGCCTTACCTCGCTTGCCGGTTGCGACCTGCGCTTTGACGACACACGGTCCAATCTTGTCCGCTGCCTTGGCGGCCTCTTGCGGCGACGCCGCCACGACCCCATCGGGTGTTTCGATTCCGGCAGCGCGCAGCAGGGGTTTGCCGGCATGCTCCTCGAAGTTCATTGCTTACGTTCCGTACTTGTCCCAATAGGCGCCGAACAGGTCCTCTTCGGACGGTTTGTCCTCGGGGATGGTCGTTACGAGATGGGTGATGTTGATGAAATGGCGATAGTTCAGGTTCTCGGATATGGAGTTTCCGGCCCAGGTTCCGCAACCCATGGAGAGAGTAAAGTTGAGGCCACTATCGAATCCGCCACCATTGCCGAAGGTATGGGCCTGGTTGACGAGGACACGCACGACCTCAAGGTCTTCAGCCAGTGCACGTGCATGGTTCATGTCGCCGGTATGTATGCCGCACGAGTGCCCAAGCCCTTTGACCTGGAGGACTTGGCGCACCTTGGCCTTGGCGTCGTCGAAGTCCCTGGCGCGGTAAACTGTCAACACCAGGGAGAGTTTTTCGTCCGCCAACGGATGCTCCGATCCTATGGCGTCGTCTTCCACCAGGAAGAATTTTTTCGATTTCGCTTCTGCCGCAAGATCTGCGGCTTCAGCAAACACACTAGCGTCCTTGGCGATCACGCGGCGGTTGAGATGGCCGTCGCTCCAAAGCGTATCGATGACTTTCTGCTTTTCGTCGGCTGTCGTGCGATAGCCACCCGTTCGCTCGAGTGCGGCGATGGCGTCGTCGTAGACGTCGTCGAGGATGATCACCGAGTTTTCCGACGAGCACGACGTCGCGTTGTCGAAGATCTTTGAGGCGCAGATTTTTTCCGCAGCAGCATCTAGGTCGGCGCTCGAATCGATGATCACGGGCACGTTGCCCGCCCCCACACCGATGGCCACGGTGCCGCTGGAATAAGCGCGACGGACGTTGTTCTGCGACCCGGTGCAAACTACCAGATCCGCCACTTCCATCAATGCCTGCGTCAGTTCCTTTGAAACGGGGGCAGGCAGGATCTGCACGAGGTCTTGCGGGTGACCGCTGCGCTCGAGTTCGGCGCGCATGTAGTCGACGGTCAGTGCCGTTGTCGCATAACCGGCGGGCGACGGCGCGATAACCACGGCGTTGCCACCCTTGACGGCCATCATCGCCTTGTTGACCGGCGTCGCGGCCGGGTTGGTCGATGGGCAGACAGCGGCCACGACACCCACGGGCTTGGCATACTTGACGAGGCCCTTTGCGGGAACTTCCTCGATGATGCCGGTGGTCTTGGCGCGCATAAGATCGCGCAATGTGCCGAATGTCTTTCGGGTGTTCTTGGTGATCTTGGAGGCCACGTTGCCGAGCCCGGTATCGAGCACTGCCAGTTCAGCCAATTCTTGGGCTCGCTCGGGCTTGTAAATCGACCACGCCAGCGCCGTGACGGCTTCGTCGATGCACGCCTGATCGGTATATTCAAAGGCAACCATCGCGGCGCGGCCGCGCTCGACCAAGCCCGACGCGACGGCTCGGGCATCGATATGCTCGAGAGATTTTTGTGCGACTTCAGGTGCCATTGTCTTGGCCTTGTTACGTTTGCTCCGGGCGGCTAGTCGGCGGGTGCCAGCATGAAGTCGGGGATCGCGGCCATGCCGCCGCCGGCGCCATAGGGCACGATCATCGTGATCGGGCGTTGGGGCAAGCCGTCGGCAGGCTTATCGAGCGCATTGGCGGCGCTGAAGCCCGCAATCGCTGCAACCGCAATCCCACTCGCAAGCAAAGACTTCATTGCCCTACCAATTGCCGTCATTCGTCGACCCTCCCTTGTCGATATGCGGCACTAACCACAGGTGCATTATCATTTAATTTTATGGACGTATTGTCCCACTTATCATTGTATTGTACAAATATCAACACAGAACCGACGACAAAAAGCGATGTAGCGCAGTGTTGATAGGTCGACAAATTTTGTCGCAGGCGGTCGACGGATCGGCGAGGCGTGCAAGTTCAGGCAAATTCGGTATGTTGTCGCGCGAGTGCACGCTGGACACCTAAGGGATTATGAAACCGTCGATTTCTCGACCAATGAACTGTGTGGCACATGGCGATCCAACAGAAGTCGAATGAGCGCGGCTCGGCGCTCGAAAAGGCCATTCTTGTTGTGCGCGAGATCGCCTCTCGCGAACGGGCCATAGGATTGGCGGAACTGGCGGAGGAAATCGACCTACCGCGCCAGACGATCCACCGCGTCCTGCAACAGCTCGTGGAGACCGGCCTCATCATTCGCGCGCCGCAGAAGGATCGCTATGTCGTCGGCCCGGCAATGACGCGTTTGTCAGTCCTGGCGCTTTCCAGTCTGAACGTCCGCCCGCCCATCCGCGCCATACTGACGGAACTGGTCAACGAAACCGGTGACACCTGCAATGTCGGTGTCCTGGATCAAGATGAGATCATCTATATCGAGCGGGTGGAAGGACACTCTCCGCTGCGTCTCCAGCTGGAGGTCGGCAGCCGCGTGCCGGTTCACTGCACCGCCATCGGCAAGCTTCTCGTCGCTGATCAGCACAAAAATGTTCGCACGAGAATACTGAATGCCGCGCCTCTCGAACGGTACACCGATCACACTTTGACCGATCCCGCGGCCCTCGAGCAGGAGTTCGCAAATATTCGATCACAAGGCTTTTCCTACAACAACGAGGAGTATGTCGAGGGGCTGACAGCCATCGCCGTCGGGGTCAAAGACGAGAGTGGAAAGTCGGTCGCTGGGCTCGCTGTCCATGCCCCAATTGTGCGGATGGATCGGGAAAAGGCTCTGAGCTATCTTGCGAGCTTGCGTGAACGGGCTGAGCGCATTGCGCGGACCTGGGCAATCGGTGTGGCTCCCACGAATAGGCAAACGAGAGAGCAAGCCGGCACGCGGACCAGATCCACCACGGCCACATGAGAATTGGATACTGTCGGCGAGTGGGCTAATCGCAAAAGGCGGGCATGGGCAATCGGTGCGGCTCCGATGCCGGAGTTCAATTTCGTCGCGTAAGGTGATTGGAAGCTCCAGCACGCGATGCGCCATATGCCAGCCAATTTGGGAGATCTGGCGTTGCACGGTTTGACTTTGGCCTTTCACATTTGAAGGTGCAGTTTTGGCTGAAAAGCTTACACTTCCGCGATCGGAACCGTGTTGCCTGATCGCAAGGATTGAAAGATGAGTAAGGGACTATCAGTTGTCACGCCCGTCGACGGCTCCGTTTACGTCGAGCGGCCATATTCGTCGCCGGATGAGATTGCCTTGGCGCTGGATGCGGCCACGGCCGCCCAGAACGCTTGGGCTGCGACATCGCTTGCGGACCGCGCAAAATTGTGCACGGCGGCGGTCGATGCTTTCGTTGCCAAGCCTGACAGCCATGTCGAGGAACTCGCTTGGCAAATGGGACGCCCCATCCGCTATGGCAAAGGCGAGGTGGGAGGTTTTGAAGAGCGCGCCAGGCACATGATCGACATAGCGGAAACGGCGCTCGCGGATGTTTCCATTGCCGACAAACCAGGATTTTCGCGATGGATCAAGCGCGTGCCACTCGGTGTGGTGTTCACGGTCGCGCCCTGGAATTATCCCTATCTGACATCGGTAAACTCCATAATCCCGGCGCTCATGGCTGGCAATGCCGTAATCCTAAAGCATGCCGCCCAGACACCGCTCTGCGCCGAACGACTGTTCGAAGCCTTTGAAAGCGCCGGTGCGCCCAAGGGGCTCTTCCAGTTCCTACACTTGACCCATGACCAAGCCGCCAAAGTCGTTGCCTCAACGCAAATCGCTTTTGTGGCCTTTACCGGTTCGGTGCCGGGCGGCATCGCCATGGAACGCGCTGCCGCCGGCCACTTCAAGGGGATCGGTTTGGAACTGGGCGGCAAGGATCCGGCTTATGTCCGCGCCGATGCAAATCTGGATCACGCGGTGGAAAACGTGGCTGATGGTGTTTTTTTCAATTCCGGCCAATCCTGCTGCGGCATTGAGCGCATTTATGTCCATGCGGACGCCTATGACCGGTTCGTAGATGGAATTGCCGAACTCACCCGGCAGTATGTCTTGGGTTCCCCCCTCGATCACGCAACGACGCTTGGTCCGATGGTGCGCACGTCCGCTGCCGATTTTGTCCGTGAACAGACCGCTGAAGCCGTGACCGCCGGAGCGAAGGCACTCATCGACGTCTCGGGCTTTGCCGCCGATGAAGAAGGGACGCCTTATTTGGCGCCCCAAGTGCTTGTCGATGTCGATCACGCCATGCGCGTTATGAGCGAGGAAAGTTTTGGACCCGTCGTCGGCATCATGAAAGTCGGCTCCGACGACGAAGCCATAACGCTCATGAACGATAGCGAATTTGGGCTAACAGCGTCGGTGTGGACTGAGGACGCAGATGCGGCCGTCAGAATAGGCAATCAGGTGGAGACCGGCACCTGGTTCATGAACCGCTGCGATTATCTCGATCCGGCATTGGCCTGGACAGGCGTGAAACAATCCGGACATGGTTGCACGTTGTCATCGGTAGGTTATGAGCAACTGACCCGCCCCAAATCCTATCACTTGCGCACGGCGCTCTGAGGCCGCGCCCATGCCCTCCTCGCCGCCGCGGCCGTGGTTGATCCCTCCGCAACGACCAACCTTCACCATTCTAGAAATTGACCTATTCAACGCTGCCAAAGGACAAGTAAGCGATGACCATCAAAGCGGTGACCTTTGATCTATGG
>JAUVMS010000013.1 GCA_030600135.1 Hyphomicrobiales bacterium
ACGGTCGGGACCAAAAATGCGCGTTTCGTAGGCCGGATTGGCAGCTTCGAGTTCCACCGTCCCACCACGCCGCCTCAGGCGTTTGAGGGTTGCTTCTTCTTGATCGACGAGCGCGACGACAATGTCACCATTGTCGGCCGTATTGGCCTTGCGGATGATCACCAGATCGCCATCGTTGATCCCGGCTTCGATCATCGAATCACCCTTGACCTCGAGCGCGAAATGCTCGCCATGGGCCACCATGTCGGGCGGCACTTCGAGGTCGTGACTGTGGTTCTGGATGGCCGAAATCGGTACGCCGGCGGCGATCCGCCCCATCACCGGCACGGAAACAGTGCTCGTTCCACGACCAATCGAATGCACGTCATCGCGCCCGGCGCCACCTTCGATAACGCGCGGTGTGAATGTACCGCTCGGACGGACGGCTGGGCTATCCTCCATGCTCTCCGGCACTTTGATGATCTCGAGTGCACGGGCACGGTGTGGCAGGCGGCGGATAAATCCCCGCTCCTCCAAAGCCGTAATCAGCCTATGAATGCCGGACTTCGACTTCAGGGCCAAGGCATCTTTCATCTCGTCGTAGGACGGCGGAACGCCAGATTCACCAACCCGAGTGTGGATGAACATGAGCAAGTCTTTTTGCTTCGGTGTGAGCATGGCGTCTCCCCTGCCTGCAGGAGCCCCGACGGGGCGGCGTTTCTGGACGACTCGATGTACAAACCATGAACAACGTAGATGTTCTTGCACTGTTCTGCAAGCCTTGAAGAGCAATTATCCCCCTTGAACATGTAGACGTGCTACCCTATATCTAAACTATGAAACACAAAACCATGACCATCGGGCAGCTGCGTAAGATGTTTCCAGACGACAAAACCTGCCTGGAGCACATCATGCGTATTCGTTACGGCGAGCGCCACGACTGTACCGGCTGCGGCAAGTCGGCACGCTATTATCGCGTCAAGAAACGCCGCGCCTACGAGTGCGAGCACTGTGGCCACCAGGTCTACCCAACCGCTGGCACACCATTCCATAAGTCCCGCACGCCACTGACGGACTGGTTCCACGTCATGCATATGTTTTGCACCACCCGTAACGGGGTGGCGGCCAAAGAAATCCAGCGCCAGTTGGGTGTCACCTACAAGACCGCATGGCGCATGGGCCACGTTATTCGCAGGTACATGGCCTATATCGACGGCGATGCCCCGCTTGGTGGCCGGGTGGTGGCGCCGTTGAGGTCGATAAGGCCCTTATTGGCGGCAAAGACAAGCAGGGCGAAGATGACAAGACCGTTGTTCTCGGCATGATGGAACGTGGCGGTGATGTCATCACGCGGGTCGTTGAGAGCCGCAAATCGATCCACGTCATACCCCACATCGCCAAGCATGTTCGCCCGAGGTCGCGGGTCTATTCCGATGAGGCACATACCTGGAACGAGCTGCGTTGGAGCGATGACTACGACCTTCACACCGTCAACCACCGCAAGAAGGAATGGGCCCGTGGTCCCGTCAGCGTCAACACGCTTGAGGGCTTTTGGGCCGGCGTGAAACGGATGATCCAGGGCACACATGTCTGGGTGTCTAAGCGTTATCTGCAGAACTATCTTTGCGAGGTCGAGTTTCGCGCGAACCTTCGGACGCGGCCTGATCTGATGATGCGGCTTTTGCTGACGGCTTTTCCTCCAGCACGCCCTTAGCCATGGCGTCTAGGAGGCGACGGAAGCGGTCCTTTGAATCAGTTTTCCGCTTTTGCATCTCTTAACCCATCGGGATCAATTTTGCGCGTATTCTCAATGAGACTGTCAATCCAATTCAATCGTCGCTTCCGTTGCCTCCAACCTACCCAAAATAAGATTCCTCCAAACACCATAGAGAGAACACAAACCAACAACATGGGCACTGGTCGGGGGTCATCAAACAACTTTTCGACGAACAACCAAAGCGGCCCTGCCATGAAAAACTCACCGGCCAATAGAAGGTGCATTTCTTCTGCATTCCACTCCTGCATATCCTTAAGCCTATCCGGGTCCACTAACACCCCCCGGATAGTTGTTTGCAGGTACTCAATATCGTAGGAAGCCCCGCCGTATTGAACGGAGCCACCCTCGCCGCTTGACTGTTCTCTAGCCATCGCCCCCTCCCTCTGGCTTCTGGCTCTTTGAGGTTCGCAGTATTGCGGCTGCATTGAACAAGTGGGTGTGGGCACAATTCGTGCAAGTCACCATGACGAACGGATATGTTGGCCCACCAATAGATAGACCTCCGCCGCTGCTTACTGGCGGGGCAATGAGGTGCTCCGCTATGACCCAGTTGGGGTTTGTACAAATTGGACAAGCCTTTGGACTCACCCATTTCTCGTTGAGCCATTCTTGGATTCTTTCCCTGTCCTCTGGGCTCGCTTTCAATTTGTCCTGGCCCATGACGCCTCCACCATTCGCCGCGAGATTTGTCCCGGCGGCGCAATGTGGTGGAGGCTACTCGGATTCCTCTATACATGTCTAGAGGGGACAATTGCGCCTTGAAGCGCAATGAATGCTCAAAAATCGAGTGTGAGGAGGTTTACCTTGGCGCCGGCGAGCAGGGCAGGGGCGTGTGGTGGGCGGACAATGAGGCAGTCTGACTGCGAGAGTAGCGACATGATGGAGCTATCTTGCGAGGCGGCTGGCGCGACGATCGCCAGACCGTCGCGGTCTCGCCCTCGGGTCATCGCCCGCATATAGTGCTGGCGCAGACCATTGGCCTCGAGTTCCTCGGCCAAAACACCAACGTGACCCATCTCCATGCTCGCCTCCTGACCCAGAAGTGCATGGATGAGCGGCACCAGGAATACGCGGCCACATATCAGTGCGGAGACGGGATTGCCGGGCAAACCGAGCACCCGCAAATCGCCGAGCCGGCCGAACATGAGCGGTTTGCCAGGGCGCATGGCAATCTTCCAGAAATCAAGCGTCAATCCTATTTGCTTGAGCGCTGTCTGCACCAGGTCGTGGGCGCCAACGGAGGCGCCTCCTATGGTCACGAGCACATCGGCACTTTTTGCGCTCTGGAGATGTTCGCCAAGCGAATCGAGGCTGTCGCGTGCGATCCCGAGGCGCCTGGCCCGTCCTCCAGCGCTCTCCACCATAGCGGCAAGCCCATCAGGTATCGATGAGATGATCTGGTCGGCGCCGGGCATGGTACCTGGTGCGACCAGTTCGTCTCCCGTTGCCAGAATGGCGATTTCGGGCATCCTGCGCACCGAAAGTTCGGCATGGCCCATTGCCGCGGCGAGAGTGATGTCGCGTGCCGCGAGCCGTCGCCCGGTGGAGAGCAGTTTCTCGCCCTGGACAAAGTCAAGACCCTTGGGTCTCACATATTCACCGGCCACCACGCTTTCGCGCACCGTCACCCGATTGCCATCGCGCTCAGCAACCTCCTGGATAACGACGGCATCTGCGCCGGGGGGTAGCGGCGCGCCGGTAAAAATCCGCGCCGCTTGTCCCGACCCGAGCGGGCTATGCAACCCATGGCCGGCGGCGGCTTCGCCAATGATATCGAGCGTTACCGGTATATTGGCTACATCGTCGGCGCGAACCGCATACCCATCCATCGAGGAGGCATCAAAAGGGGGTTGGGTCATGCGAGCCGCAAGGCCAACCGCCAACACGCGGGAGGCCCCATTGGCGAGGGCTACGGTTTCCGCCGCCAGCGGCGCGACGTCGGCCGTGATGCGATCGAGAGCATCCTGAACCGCCAGCAGGCCCATGCCGTCACCCGTCGGCTACACGCCAAGTGCCGGACCGCCCGCCAGTCTTTTCAGTGAGCCGAATACCGGAAAAATTCATTCCCCGGTCGACCGCCTTCAGCATGTCATAGATGGTCAGGCAGGCCACTGACACGGCCGTCAAGGCTTCCATTTCGACGCCCGTCTTGCCTTCCACCCGCACCATCGCCCGCACATGGATGCCGCAAGGATCTTCCGAGGCCTCGAAATCGACGCTCGCCTTACTGATCGCAAGCGGGTGGCAGAGTGGAATAAGCTCGTGCGCGCGCTTGGCCGCCATGATGCCGGCAATTCGGGCGGTCGCCAGCACATCACCTTTGGCCGCTTCCCCGCTCCGGATCAACGTTAGCGTAAGCGGCTGCATGCCGACAAACCCTTCCGCGATCGCCGTTCGTGCGGTCATCGGTTTTTCCGAGACGTCGACCATGCGGGCCTCGCCCTTTTCATTCAGATGGGTAAGGGGGACGTCACTCATGCGGCTGCTCCATCGTTTACCGCTCCTCCCAATCCCAAGAGCGCGCGTGTCGCCTGCACGACATCGCCCTGACGCATCAAGCTCTCGCCAACCAGAAATGCCTTGGCGTCGGCCTTTGCCAATCGAACCATATCCTCGTGCACAAAAATTCCACTCTCGGAAACGACGATCCGGTCCGGAGGAATATTTGGTGCAAGGGTCTCCGTCGTCTCGAGTTTGGTCTCGAACGTCTTGAGATTGCGATTGTTGATGCCGATCAGTTGGGCGTCAAGCCGCAAGGCTCGATCAAGCTCATCGCCATCGTGGACCTCGACGAGACTATCCATGCCATACTGCTTTGCCGCGGCGGCGAGTTCGCTCGCCAGTGCATCGTCGACGCACGCCATGATGATCAAGATGCAGTCGGCACCGAGCGCCCGCGCCTCGACCACCTGATAAGGATCCAGCATAAAGTCCTTGCGCAAAGCTGGTAGCGCCGTTGCCGACCGTGCGGCCGTCAGAAATTCCGGCGCTCCCTGAAACGACGGACCGTCAGTTAGGATCGAAAGACAGGTTGCGCCGCCCGCCTCGTAGGCCTTGGCAAGTGCTGGCGGATCGAAGTCTGCACGGATGAGCCCCTTGGACGGACTGGCCTTTTTGATTTCGGCGATTAAGCCAAATTGTCCGTCTCTGGAACGAGCCTCCAGCGCGCTGGCAAATCCGCGCACGGGATCGACCGAAGATGCTTGCGTCTCTAATGCGGCGAGCGGGCGAGATGCCTTGGCCTCGACGATTTCGTCGCGCTTGTAGGCCGTGATTTTTGCCAGCACATCGGACATGATTCAACCATTGGAAATGGTGACGAGTCGATGAAGGCTCTGCTTCGCCGCACCGCTGTCGATGGATTGCGCGGCGAGCCGTTCACCTGAGGCCAAATCGACCGCCCGACTTGCGACAATGAGTGCGGCTGCGGCATTGAGCAATACAATATCACGGAACGCACCCTCAGCCCCATCGAGGACCGCGTGGATGGCCGCCGCATTATGCTCTGCATCGCCACCCTTCAGCGCCTCGAGCTGAGCGATAGGCAATCCAGCCTCCTCGGGCGAGACGTCGAAGGTCGTGATGTCGCCGCCCTTGAGTGCGGCCACATGGGTAGGCCCGGTCGTCGTCAGCTCGTCGAGACCGTCAGAGCCATGCACCATCCAAACATGTTCGGCGCCAAGATTTCTGAGCGTCTCGGCAAGTGGCACTAGCCATTCACGGGCAAAAACCCCGACCACTTGTCGCTTGGTGCCGGCCGGGTTGGAGAGCGGGCCGAGTAGATTGAAGATGGTGCGCGTGGCAAGCTCTTGGCGAGCCGGCATGACATGGCGCATGGCGGCGTGGTGCGCCGGCGCGAACATGAACCCGACACCGGCCTCGCGCACGCACTGGGCGATTTTGTCTGGTCCAATCTCGAGGTTGACGCCAAGCGCGCCGAGCACATCTGCCGCGCCGGATTTCGACGAGAGCGCGCGGTTGCCATGCTTGGCCACGCTCACCCCGGCTCCCGCCACCACGAACGCCGTGCAAGTCGAGACGTTATAGGTCCCCTTGGCATCGCCGCCCGTGCCGACAACATCGATAGCATCACCTGGCGCGTCGACCCGCAGCATCTTCGAGCGCATGGTGCGCACCGCGCCGGTAATCTCTCCGACCGTCTCGCCGCGCACACGCAACGCCATCAGAAAGCCGCCAATTTGCGCCGGCGTTGCGGCTCCCGACATGATGGCGTCGAAAGCCTCTGCCGCTTCATCGGCACTAAGAGCGGCACCACCTGCCACTTTGTTAATGAGCTGCTTGAAGTCGGCCATTGTGGCGTCCACCGTTTATTCGATCGCTAGTGCGTCGCCACGCGCGTGTGCGACTTTGGGATCTCGCCACGTTGAATGCCGGCGAGATCGAGGAAATTGGCGAGCAGGGCATGGCCATGCTCGGACGCAATGCTCTCTGGGTGGAACTGCACACCGTGTACGGGATGCTCGCGATGGGCAAACCCCATGACGACACCATCTTCCGTCTCGGCCGTAATCTCGAGGCAATCGGGTAGCGTATCACGTTCCACCGTCAGTGAATGATAACGCGTTGCAGAGAATTTTGGTGGCAAACCGGCAAAGACGCCGGCACCACGATTCATGATTTTCGAAAGCTTTCCGTGCATCAAGACCGGCGCCCGCACCACGGTCCCGCCGTACGCCTGCCCAATGCTCTGGTGGCCGAGACAGACACCGAGGATCGGCAAGTCCGCTCCCGCCCGCTCAACCAGCTCCAGGCAGATGCCAGCCTCATTCGGCGTGCAGGGGCCGGGTGACAGCACAATTGCCTGGGGCTTCTCGGCCAAAACATCTTCGACGCTAACCGTGTCGTTGCGGTGAACCCGGCAAAGCGCACCCAACTCGCCCAAAAAGTGCACGAGATTGTAAGTGAAGCTGTCGTAATTATCGATGAGCGTCAGCATAGGTGCGGTTTAAGCAGGCCGCTGATGCCCGTCAAGGCGCGTATGGCCGACGGCTTGCATCGTCGCCAATGAATTTCACAGCTCAGGCAGCGCGGGCGCCGGCTCTGACCAGACGCCTCGCATAACGCGTCTCGCGATTGACGATATAGAGCCCGGCGCAAACGATGATTGCGGCCCCAAGCCACACGCCCCAGTCCGGCGTCTCGTGCCAGATCAACCAGCCCAGAATGCTCGTCCATATGAGCGCCGTATAGTCCATCGGTGCGTTCACCGCCGCCGGTGCATTGCGATAGGCGACGATCATCATGAAATGCCCAATGCTCCCCAACAGGCCCACAAACAACAGCAATAGAACGTCCATTTGCTCAGGCGCCCGCCATGTCATGGCAGCAAATGGGGCCGTCGCGACCAATATGACGATCGATGTGTAGGTCAAGATCGCGAGATTGCTCTCCGTCGCGGAGATTTTGCGCGTGTAGAGTACGGCCAGTGCGAAAAACAGTGCCGCCGACAAGACCAAGAATGCTTCTGAGCGGAAAGAGTCCGAGCCCGGTCGCACGATAACGAGCATCCCGACAAAACCAACGACAACAGCGATCCATCGATGCACTCCAACCCGCTCGCCGAGAACGGGGACCGAAAGCGCCGTGATGAACAGCGGTGCCGTAAACGCAATGGCAACCGCCTCGGCGAGTGGCATGTATTTGAGGCTCCAGAAGAACAACACCGTGGCCGAACCGATTAACAGCGCGCGCCGAATATGAGCAAACGGTCGTTCAGTCACGAGCGCGTCACGCCCGGCCATCCAAAGCAGCGGCGCCAAGGCAATCAGCCCGATGACGTAGCGCAGAAAGACGATCTGCACGGCATGGAACCCGGTACCGCCGAGCCATTTGACCGCCGCATCCACGAAGGACATGCAGAACATCGCGAGCGCAATCGCCGACAGACCGCGCATGGTGTTCTGTGCCGGTGCCTTGCGCAACATTGGCCAACTCTTCCTCGGACTGCCGGGTGAAATGATTCCGGGTGCGGCTTTGATCTTTTCGGTCTTGGACCAGGGCCTGAGCATGTCCCATCGCACCGGCCCTGATCAACGTCACAGTGTCACGGATCTCGAGATATATGAAGATGCGCCCAACACAAACTATTGTCGTGACGTCAAAACCGTAACCACCGGCTCCGGCGGCTGAGGCGACAGTTGGTCAGAGAGCGGCCAAAGATTCTTTAGGGGAACGATGAGTGATTACCGCGCTCTGGCGCCCGGCAGAAAACCAAGCTCGTCATTTGTCGCTCAATGGAGCGCTATGCTAGTCTCGATCAAACAAAAAATTGGGAGGAATGAGATGTGCCACATATTCGCCGGGCAGGACCCAGCCAACTACGCCTATCAAACGCGTTCGGTTCGCTTAGGTGGCCATGCCACGAGTATCCGCCTCGAGGGCGCTTTTTGGGACATCCTGGAGCAGATCTCTCATGCTCAGGGCATGGCGCTGGGCAAATTCTTGACGACCCTGCATGACGAAGTGCTGGAGCTTTCTGGCGACACCCACAATTTCACATCGCTCCTGCGCTGCGCCTGCTTGACCTACGTGGCGGAAGTTCAAGGTGTGAGTGAGGCGGAACAGGCATTGCGCCGAGAGGCCGAAAAGGATTTGGGCGAACGTTTGGTTGCTGCCGAGTAGCGATCAATGGTCTTTTGACCGCCGTGGCGCCAAATGAGCAGACCAAAACCGGAATGTAGTATCACAATACTACCGCGCCCATTGTCCGTGCCCATACCCTGAAGAACTTGACAGTTTCATTGCAGGAGCATGACCGACTTGGTGTGGCCGCGAAATATCTCCCCACCCAGACAGCGGCCCATTTTACAGGACCGCATGTCCTCCAGCTTCTTGTTGTTTGCTAGACGGGCCGACGTAACGCCAGAAGAATCCGTTTGCCGACAACGAGGCCGGGGCCAATTTTTTTGCGCTGTCCCTGCTGCCCACTTGTACAACGACAACGACGGAATTCCTCCGCAGTACAGATTGGCAGGGCATGCCCAACCAAACCTGCAAGACCTAGGAGCCCACGAACATGGCAAAAGCTATCCACACCATGGTTCGCGTCCTGGACGAACATCGATCGGTTGACTTCTACAAAAAGGCATTCGGCCTCGATGTCGCCGACCGCTACGATTTCGATGATTTCACGCTCGTCTACATGCGCAATCCCGAAACCGATTTCGAGGTCGAGTTGACCGTCAACAAGGGGCGCACCGAGCCTTACGATCACGGCGATGCTTATGGTCACCTAGCCCTCGCAGTCGACAATCTGGAAGTCGAGCACGCCCGATTTAAGGAACTCGGCCTGAACCCGCGCGACATCGTTGCCTTCGAGCGCGATGGCGCCCTGATGGCCAAATTCTTCTTTGTCGAGGACCCTGACGGCTACAAGATCGAGGTCCTTCAAAAGCATGGGCGCTATAAATAGTCACTTTCTGAGTTTTGAGTTCAAACACGATGGGAGGAAAATCAATGCGCATCATCGACAAGACGCCAAAGGTGTCGCGGCGGCGCTTCCTAGCCTCGACCGGGGCTGCGACCGTTATCGTCACCAGCGGCGCGATCATGAGCTCCGATCGCGCTTGGGGGCTGACAGTGAAAAACCTCGAGCCTGAAACCATGCGCACGCTGGTTCAAATGGCTCGCGACATCTATCCCCACGACCGTTTTTCCGATGCCATCTATGCGGGCGCGGTCAAAGGCTATGACGATCAGGCAGGCAAAAAGCCAAACGTAAAGGACATGCTCGAGGATGGTGTGACGGCGCTCAATGAAATGGCGCAGTCCAAGCATGGCAGCAATTACGTCGACGTTGGCTGGGAGATTGATCGTGTCGCGCTCTTGAGAGCAATCGAGAACGGCAAGTTTTTCCAAACCATCCGCGGTGGATTGGTGACGGGCATCTACAACAATCCCGATGTCTGGAACCTCTTGGGCTACGAGGGCGAGTCGGCCTCCAAAGGCGGCTATCTCGAACGCGGTTTTGACGACATTGCCTGGCTCTGAGCCACAAACGAATTTTTGGGAGAAGAGCAATGCCAGCTCCATATGAACTAAGTGATGAAGGCGTCGTGGTTGTCATCGGCTCGGGCGCCGGTGGCGGAACGCTCGGCACGGACCTCGCGCTAAAGGGCGTGGACACGGTCATTCTCGAAGCCGGCGGGCGCCACGAGATCGACGATTTCGAGAACAATGAATGGCCGATGTTCTCCAAGATATCCTGGCTCGACAAGCGCACCACGTCGGGCAACTGGCGCGTTGCCAAGGATTTTTCCGGTCTTCCCGCATGGATCGTCAAGGCCGTCGGCGGCTCGACGACGCACTGGGCTGGCGCCTCGCTGCGTCTGCAAGAGCACGAATTCAAAGCGCGCACGAACTACGGCAGCATCCCCGGAGCCAGCCTGCTTGATTGGCCGATCGGCCTCAAGGATCTCGAGCCATATTACGCCAAGGCCGAAGACCGCATGGGTGTGACACGAACCAACAATGTTCCCGGTCTTCCTGGCAACAACAATTTCAAGATCATGAAAGCCGGTGCCGACAAGCTTGGCTACAAGGGCTGCCACACCGGCCGCATGGCGATCAATTCCGAGCCCCGTAAGGGTCGCGCATCTTGTCGCCAACTCGGCTTTTGCTTCCAGGGCTGCAAGACTGGCGCCAAGTGGTCCACGCTCTATGCCGAGATCCCGAGGGGGGAAGAAACCGGCAAGCTCGAGGTTCGGCCAAATTCGCAAGTCTTGAAAATCGAGCACGATAGCTCGGGAAAGGTGACGGGCGTCGTCTACGTCGATAAGGACGGCAACACCCAGAGCCAGAAGGCACGCGCCGTTTGCGTCGCCGGCAATTCGATCGAGTCACCACGGCTGCTTCTGAACTCGGCCTCAAACATGTTCCCTGACGGCCTCGCCAACTCCTCCGGTCAAGTCGGCAAGAACTACATGCGCCACATGACAGGCTCGGTCTATGCGGTCTTCGATAAGCCGGTGAACATGTACCGCGGCACCACCATGGCCGGCATCATCACCGATGAATCGCGCAACGACCCGTCACGCGGTTTCGTGGCCGGATACGAGATGGAGACCTTGTCGCTGGGCGTGCCGTTCATGGCCGCGTTCCTGGATCCTGGAGCCTGGGGGCGGGAATTCTCCTCTGCAATGGACATGTATGATCACATGGCTGGCATGTGGTTGGTTGGCGAGGACATGCCACAAGAATCCAACGCCATCACATTGCATCCGACGGAGAAGGACCAGCACGGCCTGCCGATCCCCAATGTCCACTTCGATGATCATGCCAACGACATCGCCATGCGCAATCACGCCTTCAAACAGGGCGGGGCGGTCTATGACGCGGTTGGTGCCACACGCATCTTTCCGACGCCGCCTTATCCCTCGACCCACAATCTCGGGACCAACCGGATGAGCGAGAAACCGCGCGACGGCGTCGTCAACAAGTGGGGCCAAACCCACGACATCAAGAACTTGTTTGTCTCCGACGGCAGCCAGTTCACAACGGGCGCGTCGGAAAATCCGACACTGACGATCGTGACCTTGGCGATTCGCCAGGCGGACTACATCGCCGACCAGATGTCCAAGGGCAACATTTGACCTCGGCGACGATTGGCAAATCAGCAACGCCGCCTCGCAAGAGGCGGCGTTGTGCTGTCAGCCCAAGATTCGTTTTGCGTGTTCGACGATCGCTTGCGAAACCGGTGTCAGCCGCTGATCCGCCACCGTAAAAATCTCGTTCCTTGAGACCACGTCGAGGCTGACATATTCATTGCTTGCACTGGATTTGAATCTGGCCACTACGTCCTTGGTCGAGAGTTTGGCGCGGAGGAACATTCCGACGTCAATTACGTGGCTCTTCGCATCCTCAGCAACGACGAACGGTTCAGGGGAAGACAACAGGTCCGATGTTCCGATGCCAGTCTCTTCCTCCAACTCGCCCGTGAGGGCCTTGGCCAGGTCCACCGTTCCATCCTTCTTGATGGCCGATTGGTCGACGCCGCCGGACGGAACCAGCTCCCAAAGACCCGCATCTTGTTCCACATGACCGGCTCGTTGCCCAATCACCGCGCCGTCGTCGCAGAGCAGCAGCCCGGTGACGGCCAGCGGCCGTACCAGCAATTGGGCATAGACGTCTGGCTCGCGTCGCTGCGCGAGAAACCATCGATAGTCCGCCAGCCAACCGGTGGCGAAATCGCTATTGATCTCCGCAACGCTGAATATCTGTCCACTAAAGAGCCGACCGCCTCGTTGAATTTTTTCCTGGCGCCAAATCTCTTCGATGCGGTTCATCGTTTCGGACGGCGGGTCCGTCGGCTGGGTGCCCAACCGCGCTTGAAACCGTCGCCCTATCGGCTCAACCCTCAACATGATCAAGCCGTCGCCGTAGTTCGTGCAAGTCGACAATGAAGCTTACACCGGTTGGCCAATTCATTCTGTCGTCTGCGCGCGCAAGCACGAATGTTCGCAATCCGGCCGAAACTGCGGAGGCCGAACCGGCACGAGAATCTTCAACCGCAAGCGACGAACGCACATCACAGCCAGTGCTTTCCAAGGCCTTGAGGTACGGCTCCGGATTTGGTTTGCCGCAAGCAACATCATCTCCGCCAACGACCTCATCAACAAACCGCGACAGCTCATTGCGGTGCAGCCAGTCCCATGTGTTGCGACGATGGGACGATGTCACGACAGCGATGGTCCAGCCTCGCTCTTTGGCCGCACTCAGGACCTCTGGTGCGCCTTCACTCGGAGGTAAATTCTTGTAGGCGTCCAGAACCATCGCCAGATAATCTTCTTGAAGCCCATCGAAGCTACCGGTCAGGCCGTGTCGATTCTTCAGGATCTTGATGATTTCCGCGAGCGGCGGCCCATTGAGTTCCTCGAACTCTTCGTCACTTGGTGTCGCCTCGAACTCTTGCAGGAAACTGTCATAAACCCCGCGCATTGCCGACAGGCTGTCGGCAAGTGTCCCGTCCAAGTCGAGGAACAACCCATGCCGTCTCACGCCTGATGCGGCATCGTGGTTCATACCCATCGTCCTTGCAGCTTGTTGCAACAAAGAATGGCTGGCTAACTCACGCTCTCGCGAAAAACGATTTCATCAACGCCAATGTCGACACCGGCGATGCGCCCCAAAACTTCAAAATAGTTTTCCGCCGGAACAGCACCAGGTAGATAGGGCCGCTTGGTCGTCGTATTCTGCGTCGTCAGAGTACTGCCCGCATGGATTGCCTCGGTTGCAACAACCGATCGCATTGCAGGAGAAAAATCCTTCTCCGAGTTCGAATATTCCTCGCCACGCACGCCTTTGCTGTGACGTGCCACATTGATGGTCTCGACCATTTGTTGAAGTTCATCCGGCTCGAGTGCGAACGGATGATCGGGCCCCGGGATCAAGCGCGACAAGGTAAAATGCTTTTCGATGAGTTCCGCCCCCACCATGACCGCGAGCGCCGGCGTCACAATACTTTCCGTGTGGTCGGACAGTCCCACCGGCACGCCAAATCGCTCTCGATAGAACGCGATGGTATCGAGCTTGATGTCATCTTGCGGTGTCGGATAGGCATTGTTGCAATGAAGCACGGAAACATCGCCGCAACCATGAATGCTGGCGATCTCCAGGATGGTTTCGATCCGCTCGACACTGGTGCCGATCCCAGCCGAAACGATCAACGGCAACTGAGCAGAAGCCGCGACCTGCAGGAAGCGTGGGTCTGTGCTTTCAAATCCGGCGACCTTCAACCGCTTGACACCGAGCGAGACCAGTTCCTCGACCGCCTTTTCATCGAACGGTGTTGACATGAACTCAATTCCGACGTCATCACAGTAGGCCTTGAGATCAGCCAACCACTCCCGCGGCATCTCAAGGCTTCGGATCAACTCGTTGACGTCATGATATTTGGCGAAGTCAGAGGTGTTCTTCGCGTAGAGGGTGTCCGAGGAATAGGTTTGAAACTTGCAGATATCGGCGCCCGCCTTGCGCGCCACGTTAACAAGCGCAATGGCCTGCTCGAAGTTTCGATTGTGGTTGGCGCCGGCTTCCGCAATGATCAACAAGGTTTTGCCCCTCGCGTTTTGCGTATCGATGGTTGTTTCGATAGGCAACCAGTGCGGCGAGCATATAGATGGCATCTTGGCGCTTCAATGCTCACATGAAGAGTTATGAATAGTTCTCCGCAGGCGAACGAATTGATTGGTGAGCGGTTGGGCTCATCTGCCGAGAGAGAGCCTTGGGATTGCGCCAATCCATCAGTTGAGCATTCTCGGCGTGACATACAACTCAAGCTTGCCCGTTGCCGGTCGCACGTCGCGCCAGCGATCGTGCGCAAAACTGAACACGGCGAGCGCGGCTGTCGGAAACTTACCGAATAGCGCATACCGATCATCAACGGTTTCCGGGTCGACGAGTTCAATGGCAAGCTCACACATGTCTGGATTGTGCCCAACCACCATCAGCGGCGAGAACCCACCATCAACCTCCCGTATCGCCCGCAGCAACGCCGAAACACCGCCCAAATATAGCCCATGCTCGTAGCGCACGAGAGGTTGGCAGGGCATTGTTGCAAGGGCGCGCTCAAGCGTCTGGCGCGTTCTCTGTGCCGCTGAACAAAGGACCAATTCAGGATTCAGGTGGCGCTCCGCAATGAACCGTCCCATCTGTGGTGCTGCTCGTTCTCCGCGCGGTGCGAGGGGGCGATCAAAATCCTTCACCCCCGATTCTGACCAACTCGATTTTGCATGTCGAAAGAGCAGAAGCTTTATCATATCGACCCCGTTCGGTTCCCAGAGCCCCAAATCCACGCCCATTCAAGCAAGATGCGTGAGCTAACGGTTTGCCTTGCCGCGTGCCGAAAACCGAACGGCTTCTTCAGCGGCTTTAAAGAGCGCTTTGGCCTTGCTTACGCACTCGGCTTGCTCGCTTGCGGGCACGGAGTCCGCAACGATCCCCGCACCCGCCTGAATATGCATGACACCGTCCTTCACCACCGCGGTTCTGAGCACAATGCATGTATCCATCTGGCCGTTCGCCGAGAAATACCCGACGCAACCGGCGTAGGGGCCGCGTTTGTCCTTCTCAAGCTCGTCGATGATTTCCATGGCCCGCACTTTTGGTGCTCCCGACACGGTGCCTGCCGGAAATCCCGCCATTAGGGCGTCAATTGCGTCGTGCTCGGGCGATAGCGCGCCGACGACATTGGAGACGATGTGCATCACTTGACTGTAGTACTCGAGGAAAAAGCTGCCCGTCAGCCTGACGGAACCTATCTTTGCGACCCGTCCGACATCATTGCGTCCGAGGTCCAGCAACATCAAGTGTTCGGCACGTTCCTTTTCGTCCGCCAACAATTCCTTTGCAAGGGCACGGTCTTCGTCAGGCGTCGAACCACGTGGGCGCGTGCCAGCTATCGGCCGGATGGTCACCTCGCCATCGCGAACGCGGACAAGAATTTCCGGACTCGAACCGACGATCGAAAACTCACCGAAATCGAGAAAAAACAGAAATGGGGACGGGTTCGTCCGCCTGAGCGCGCGATAAAGCGCAAATGGCGGCAGGGCAAACGGGACCGAAAACCGCTGGCTCAACACGACCTGGAATATGTCACCGGCTGCAATGTACTTCTTTGCACGAAGCACCATCTCTTGGTAGGTCGCCGCAGTCGTATTGGAAGTCGGCTCATGGGCAACCGCAAACTCCTCGTCCAGCTCCGGGCGGTGCGACAACGGTTTTTCCAACGCCCGAACAACGTCCATAAGTCGTTCACTTGCCGCCAGATAGGGAGACTGCGGGCCTGGTTTCTTCTTGGGATAGACCGGTGTGACGACCGTCAGTTCGTCTTTGATCGCATCGAAGATCACCATGATTGTCGGTCGGATCAGAATTCCATCCGGCACGCCAAGGGCGTCAGGCAACTCCGCCGGCAACTCTTCGATGAGCCGCACCATGTCATAGCCCATGTAGCCGAACACGCCGGCTGCCATGGGCGGCAGCTCATGGGGCAGATCAATCTGCGATTCCGCCAGCACCGCACGCAACGATGCAAGCGTTCCGCCCTTGATGGGTTTGAATCCATTTGGGTCCGTTGCCGGATTGCGGTTGACCTCGGCGTGATCGCCGTTGGCGCGCCAGATGAGGTCGGGA
>JAUVMS010000495.1 GCA_030600135.1 Hyphomicrobiales bacterium
ACATTTTGCCCAAAAGAAGGGGTTTCGATCCATCACCAGCGCCGAGCTTGAGCTCATGAATTTGGTGGGCCCGGGGCGCGGTGCTGAAATGATGCGCCGGGTGGCGGCGGACGCGGCGACAGCCAATTTCTTCAGTCGCAAGGGTTATATGCGTAACCCGGTGGCAAAGGGACTGACCGCGCGCCAACTGCTCGGCAAGCTCGAAGCAATCATCGCGAAAAAGAAAAAGAAATGCGGCTCGGTCGAGTTTCAGATGGCGTTTGACGACGTCGCTCGCAGTCGCGTGCGGGCAACAAGGCCGAAGCGCGAGCGTCTGGGATTGAATTAACGGGGGCGGCAGCTCACGGGTCGAGTCGATCTGCGCCGGGCCATCGCAGCAAAACGGAAATTAATTGTAACAATTCATATCGGTGGAAGATGATCCGGCAGGATCGTTGTTCGACCAACCGGACCGAATTAGCGCCGCGCAGGACCTTTGCTATTCTTCCGGGATACCCGTCTTGCGCACGCGAGTCCAGTAGTCAGGTATTCTTACCGTCACGGCTGGCGGCATGCCCTCCTTCATTTTCTTAATCGTCATTCCGGGATAGTGATGCAGGAATTTGGCGAGGGCCTCTTCGGACTTTTCTTTGTCACCGTTCATCGCATGAAAGGATGCGAGCAAACGATAAGCCCAGGTTACACCGGGTCCAGCCCTCAATCCTCTCTCAACAAATTCAATCGCGGTTGCAAAGTCGCGCTTGTTGGCATGTGCCGAGGCTATCCCGAAGTAGACATTGAATGTCAGTGGGTCGAACGGACTTAGAGCCAGTGCATGATTGAATTTTGTAATGGCTTCGTCGGCGCTAGCAAAAAACACATTTAACCAGGCGTCTCTCATCCAGCCCCAGGCATTGTTGGGATCGAGTGCCAAACTGCGTGATATGAAAGATTCCGCCAACTTGTAATCCGTGGTGGTGATGCTGTATGCCGCCCCAATGGCGGTTAGCGCTGTTGCGTGGTCAGTCAAGTGCAAGGCGGCCATGTCGGCGGTTTCGATGGCCCTCGCGCGTTCCTCTCCAGGATTTTCCGCCCACAAGTAACAAGCTTGCTGGGCATGGCACCAGGCCTTGAAGGCCAAGGCCACGCCATAGTTCGGATCCCTCGCCAGGGCTTCGTCAAAGAGCTCGAGGGCTTTTTCATTATCCTCCTTTCTGTGTGCCCAGAAATGGGGAAATGCCCTCAGAGCATAGTCATAGGCCTGGAGATTTTCCGGCGGCGTACGCCGTGCCAATTCAATTTCCGAGGCGCGAATGCTTGGGTTGATCGCGCCGGCGACATGGGAGGCAATCCGGTCTTGCAGTTCAAAAATGTCCTTGGTGTTGCCTTCATAGCGGTCCGACCAGAGCTGCACGCGCGTCTCGGTCTCGACCAACTGAACGGTAATGCGAACCTTGTCGCCGCCGCGACGTACGGTGCCCTCAACGGCATAGCGCACGCCCAGATCGCGGCCGACCTCGCCGACGTCGACAAATCGGCCCTTGTAGGTGAATGCCGATTGGCGCGCGATGACAAAAAAGTCCTTGATCCGTGACAGGGCGGAGGTGATTTCCTCGACCACACCATCGGCGAAGAAATCATCGCCCGCCGGGCCAAGGTCATCGAACGGCATGACGACGACGGAAGGGCGTGCACGATCGCTGGCCGGGAGTTGCGTTGAGGCCGGCGCTCGCATGTCACTCGATGCAATCAGTTGTTTCACCACATCTGCGGTGGTTGCATCCGGCGCTTGCAACAGAGCGCTGGTCAGATCTTCCGGCTCGGTGCCGAACTCGGCAATGGTTGCCTCCCGGCACCGTTGCAACTGACGGAGGGCGGCATTTCGCTGTCCCTGGACGAGACGCAACCGGATGATGGCGCGGTGGGCGGCTTCCAACGCGGCATCGCCAGACAGCAGCCGGGTGGCGAGCGCCTCGCAGGCCTTCAGTTCGCCACCCTGCGGGCCGACCTGTTTGCTGAGTTCCTCGACCAGTGTAATGGCCTTTTGGCGAAGCTGTTCGCGCTCGGAGGCCACCCAGGCCCCGAGTGGCTCTTCGAGTGCAACATCTGCTAGCAGATCCCCCTGATAACAGTCGGCGGCGACCGCGAGGTCGTCGCGTTTGCTCTCTTCGGCAAGCGCCGCAAAATGCCAAACGTCGACGTGCTCGGATCCGCCACTCAAACGCAGCACATCGCCGTCAACCTCGATCGCGAGCCCCTTACCAATGTCGCCAAGTGCTTTTCTCACCGCCGTGAGCGCCTGACGCAGGCTCGATCTCGCCTGGCCTTCGGCCCGGTCGGGCCAAAGCAATTCCGCCAGAGCCTCCCGCCGATTGCCCCTCTCGCCGCTCAGCGCCAGTACGACAAGCACCAGCAGGGTCTTGCGGGTGGGCAGAGTGATCGTCTCATCGTCGCTGGACGTTAGGCCCAATCGACCAAGCATTTGAATCGGCATGAGGTGCGAACATCCAATGACAGGCGCCCGAAATTTCTCGGGCAAGCTCCCAT
>JAUVMS010000288.1 GCA_030600135.1 Hyphomicrobiales bacterium
CGAGTTTGGCATGGCGCGGGTCGTCAAAGACGACGAGAGCCGGCAGGGGCGGAAAGTCAGCCGGGCCGCCGTCACCTGCCATCCATTGTGCGACGACCAGGTGATCGTTGCTCAAGTCGGCGATCGCGACGTCCGCGCGAAGCTTGTAAAACAAAAGTCGCTTAGCGAGTTCTCCAACCTTTTCGGCTGACGCATCGAGCAGAAAACCGTCCTTGTGTGGCACGATGAAAAACTCGAATTGAATCTTGCCTTGCGGCGACAGCAATCCGGCAAAACGTGCAGTGCCCTCCGCGAGCCCCAATACGTCGTTCGTGACGAGGCCTTGCAGAAAATGCTCCGCATCGCCGCCGGAGACCGCGACGATGCCTCGGTCGTGCAGGTGTGCTGTTTGGACGCTGCTCATGGGAATTTCACGACCTCATTTTCTGGCGAGCCAACTTGCTTGTCATAGCAGAATTACGTAACCGAATGCGTGTCTTCAAGTGGTCGCTCGCCCGAGGAGGTGACGTTGGCAGTGCAATTCGATCTGGTGCTCAAGGGTGGAACGTTGGTCAACCATGCCGGCATTGGTGTCGGCGACATTGCCATCGCCGATGGCATGATTTCGGCGATCGGCGATATTGCCGCAGATGCCAGCAAGGAGATGATCGATGCCCGCGGGCTGCATATCCTGCCTGGCGTCATCGACACTCAGGTGCATTTTCGCGAGCCCGGCGGCGAACACAAGGAGGACTTGGAGACGGGCAGTCGGGCGGCCGTGCTTGGAGGCGTAACGGCGGTCTTCGAGATGCCCAACACGTCTCCGACGACAACAAGCGCGCATGCCCTTGCTGACAAGGTATCGCGGGCGCGGCATCGCATGCACTGCGACTTTGCCTTCTACGTCGGCGGGACCCGCGAAAACATCGAAGAGCTTGCAACCTTGGAGCGTTTGCCTGGCGCGGCCGGCATCAAGGTGTTCATCGGATCGTCGACCGGCGACTTGCTGATCGACGACAAAGAGAGCCTGGGTGGCGTGCTTGCTCGTATCTCCCGTCGTGCCGCCTTTCACGCCGAGGACGAGGCCCGGCTCAACGCGCGCATGGACGAGCGCGTGCCGGGCAATGCCTCGAGCCACCCGATCTGGCGCGACGAGATTGCCGCGCTTCAGGCAACCGAAATGCTGGTTGGATTGGCGCGCAGCCTCGGGCGACGGGTCCACGTACTCCATGTCTCGACAGCCGAAGAGATGGCTTTCCTCAAGTCGCACAAGGATGTGGCGAGCGTCGAGGTCACGCCCCACCATTTGACGCTTTGCGCCCCCGAGGCCTACGAACGGCTCGGGTCGTTGGCGCAAATGAATCCACCCGTCCGCGACGATCGCCATCGCCAAGCGATTTGGGCCGCGCTCAATCAAGGGCTTGTCGACGTTCTCGGTTCCGACCACGCGCCGCACACGCTCGAGGAAAAAGCCAAGCCCTATCCGCAATCGCCGTCGGGTATGCCGGGCGTACAAACGCTGGTGCCGATCATGCTGGACCACGTCAATGCGGGACGACTGACGCTCGAGCGTTTTGTCGATCTGACCGCGCATGGCCCCCAGCGGATTTTTGGGATCAGCAAGAAGGGCCGCATGGCGGTCGGCTATGATGGTGATCTCACCATAGTCGACTTGGGGCGCGAGGTGACGATTGGCAATGACTGGATTGCGAGTCGCTGCGGCTGGACGCCTTACGATGGCAAGCGCGTGATCGGCTGGCCGATCGGCACGATCGTGCGCGGCAGGCGCGCGATGTGGGATGGCGAGGTATTTGGGTCTGGCAAGGGCGAACCCGTTCGATTTTTCGGATTGCAGGATGGATGATCTCGGAGCGCTCGCCCAGAGCGTGAGCTGTAAGAGGTCGCGTCAATGCGATCCGCCGTCTCACTCGTTCTTGACGAAGTCGTGCCAGACGCCGTCCTCACCGATGCCTATTCTGTAGCCCGTGTAGCGGCCTTGTTTGCGCATACGGCGAACATCGGCCGGACTTGCAACGCGGTAGAGTTCAACCTGCTGAGTTGGGGTTAAATCCTTGAGCGATGTCTCTGCGAAGTAGGGCCAGACGTACATGGCACTTTCGCCTCCCGTCATAACCCGGACATAGCCGGTGTCGAGCAGGTCGAGCAGGATGGCGAGTATTTCGCGGCCCGTGCCATCACTCGAGTTTTCCTGCCAATAGCGTATGGCATCGACAATCGGGCCTTCCGAAATCGTCGGCGCAAGCTCGTTCAGCTCGATGGGGATGCGCATGGCTTCGAGGTCCCCGGTCACGGCCGCATCCATGATGGCTTGGCGCATCTCCTGGACAGGTTCCGGCAAGTTATCTTCGCCATATGCAACTTTGACCTGGCCGCTTCCGGCAATGGCGGGGTCGATTGCTGGCTTGAAAAGGGCAACAAGCGCAATGGCCAGGAGCACCAGTTGGGTTGCGAAAAGCCGCCTAAGTGTTTGTGATTTCATCAAACTTGCCGTCGTGATTGCGTTTGCGTAGACACCATGACTGACCTGGGACTGGAGCGCTTGGGACACAATGTATCCAGTTCCCGGCCACTGTCCACACGACCACACGCTGTACCGGGTCATCTCGGCATCCGGGCATGCTAGAAGCGGGATGCCTGGCAATGGCGCGGGGGGCATGTGATTCACGAAGTGCAACTGATCCTGACCGGGATTGCGATTGGCATCCTCGTCTCGGCTCCAGTCGGTCCGGTCAATGTCATTTGCATCCAACGCACGCTAGAGCGAGGGTTCTGGACAGGGGTAGCCGCCGGGCTCGGTGCGGTCCTTGCCGACGGGGTCATCGCGCTTGCGGCCGCCTCGGGGCTCAAGGCGATTTCCGGCATCATGACAACGTACAAATCGTTGATTCAGCTTATCGGCGGGGTTGTTCTGATGGCATTCGGATTGAAATTGTTTGTGTCTGCCGGCGCGATATCGAACAAGGATGGCGCGTCGCGACGCTTGAGCAACAGGTGGATCATCCCACAAACCTTCTTGCTGACGATCACAAATCCAGGGGCGATTTTGGGGATGTTCGGTATCGTCGGGGGTGTCGGCTCGGCGCTCGGTGGTTTTCGCAGCTACGGCGAGGCCTTTAGCCTGGTTGTGGCGGTGATGGGGGGCAGCCTGCTTTGGTGGTCGGGCTTGGCGCGCGTGATCTCGAGAATTCGCCATCGCCTGACCAAGGAACGGCTCAAACTGATCAACCAGATTGCCGGTCTCGTGCTTTTGGTTTTTGGCGTTCTGCTTTTGGGCCGGGTCGCGCTGCGGCCGCTCTACGGGTTCGCGGGGCTCACTGCAGGGTTCGATTGAGGGTAAATTCGCCGCGATCGATACGGTTCGACAGTTCGTCCGTCATTTTTGAAACGGCATCTTCGCCATAGGACGAAACCAGATCCGCGAGTGCAGCAAAGAGCGCAGCGTTAGCAATCGCGTCCGATTCCAAACCGTCCTGGAGCCCTTCCTCCCAGGCGTCAAGAATATAGCGAAGTGCTCTCTTTTTATGCCAACTGGCGTCGGTTGAAGCGCTTGACATCGTTTTTTGTCGCCCCCGAGCAGAGCCATGCATCCTACCCAATTTGTTCGCGCGAAAGTCAGACGACCTCTCGCTGAAAAGGCTAGCACAATCAAATCACACGAGGATCGGTAAGCGCGATTAACGGTAAACCCTCGGTTCAGACGTGTATTTGGGCCAAATACACCACTACTGATCGGCTCATTCATCGACGCGAAGCATCGTTTCAGCGAGTTCAGTGCCCTCCACCAGAAAGCGATCGACGGCCGTCTTGGCCGAGCGTGTGCAGCTGCGATAGGTGCGCCGATAATTGCGGTAGCCTTTGTTGAAACTGCGTACCAGTTTGATCCGCCGTGAGGCAGATGTGCCTTCGGTTTTTAGAAGGCCCTGCATTTCTTCGCGCCAAAGTTGCCCCTCCTTGGCGCCACAAAGCTCGCGCAGATAGTGAATGGATCCAAGGATCTCGGAGAGCCGAAAGAGCTCATCGTCATAGGGGCGAACGTCCTCTTCGGCCTGTGCAGGCGACATCGCGGACAGCGCCAACAAGATGGCCATCGCCAGTACGCACCTATGTGAAGATCGCAAGATCAACAATTCCAACCGTCCTGAAGCGGAATTCGGCTCGGCGCCATATGAGTTTGCACAGATCCGTCGCGAATCGGCGCGAACCTATTTTAGGGCCGGCTTTGGCACAAGCAAGGCGGCACAATTTGTACAATTTGTGTGATGGCGGATGCAGCCTGGCTGCTGGCAAACGAGATTATGGCTAACCCTTGATTATCTCGCTTTCCGGGTGGAATGCGTGGAAGACGAACGCAAACGTCACGTCGTAGCGTACATCCGTCATGGTGCCATCTGCGGCCTTGCGCTGGGCGACGACATTGCCGACATCACGCCCTCTCGCGATGCTCGAGCTATCAAGGGCTGAGTTTTGCCCTTTCTCCCACGTTAGGGTCGTCTCACCGACAGCCATGCGGCCCTTGTTGCGTAGCAGTTCAAGCGACACTGCCGTCGGCTTGCCGGAATTCTCAACGACCACGACACGAGCCATTGGGCTGATGCCCTCGGGCATTTCGCCGCGATAGAGGAAAGGGAAGGCACTAGAGTCATAACCGCCATAGGGATTGCGGCCATAGGCGCGCATGTTGGGATTGGTGGGTACCAATACCTCACCGTCCGGGTGGCGGGCGACGAAGCGCTCGTAGGCCTCGAGGCGGGCAGGCAGCATTTTGAGTTCTTTGCCGGTGAGCGAACCGGCTATCGCCTCGCCGGTAAACTGTTGCCACCAGCTCTGCGTTTGGCGGTCGTACATGATGAGGTCTGAGTTGCGCAACTTGCCCGAGGTTCCGAATTCGAGCACCTCGCCATCAAGGCGACGATCGAAAACGATTGCGGCATTGCATAGCGGGCAATAGGTGACGGCGACCGGCGTGCCGCCAATGACGTCATTGACAATCTCGTGCCAGGTCAAGATGCGCAACGGATAGGCGCGGGCCTCGCCGTTAATCTCGAGACCAATGACCGGCTCGGTAGCGGTGAGATCCTTGTGGCCCTTAATGGATACAAACTTGGGGTTGTCGATCGATGGGATGCCGTCACGTGGCGGGCCACCCGACAAAACCTCTATCCATTCCACCGACTTTTTCGAGAAGTCGGTCTTCCAGCCCTCCAGCCTCCAGCGATCCGGTGAGGCCTGA
>JAUVMS010000041.1 GCA_030600135.1 Hyphomicrobiales bacterium
GGCCATAATGCCGTGATGCTGACCCGCCTGCCAAAGCTGGTCCCAAAGGACAAGTGCATTTTCGGGCGTCGTCCAAAGCTCGTAACCGAGGTCGCCGGTAAAGCCGGTTCGCGAGATCATCACATCACCAGCCGCGCCGAAGGCGAGATTTTGCATCGCAAACGGCCGCAATCCGCCGGCGTCGTCCAAACCTGCCTCCTTGAGAACGGCAAAGGATGTCGGTCCCTGCAGCGCCAATCCGACGATATCTTCGCTCACGTCCTCGATGGAAACGTCGTGTCCGAACGCCGCGGCATGGAGCCAGGGCAGGTGGCGCTCCTGCGAGCAGAGTCGAAACTCGTTCGGCCCCAATCGAAAGAGCGTGCCGTCGTCCAGCACTTTGCCGTCATCGTCACACCAAAGCGTGTACTGAACGCGACCCGGTCGCAGCTTGGCGACATTGCGCACTGTCAGTCGATTGAGATAGCGCTCCGCATCTGGCCCCTCGATCCGATACTTGATCATTGGTGTCAGATCGAAGAGCGTTGCCGAATTGCGAATGGCGGAATATTCCAGCTCCAAGTCCCGGTAGACGTTGGCGACGGTGTAGCCCGACCACGGCGCCCAGTCGTTGGTCTCGGCCAGTGCCGACGTGCGCTCATGGAAGGGCGTGGTGAGCAAGGGAGTGCGAAAGTGCTCGCGCGCTGCCGCCTTCGTCATGGCCTGCCCTCCAATTCGATCACCCGCGCTGCCGCATTCATGCCGGCAGCTCCCATTACGCCGCCGCCGGGGTGCGAGCCGGCGCTGCAAAGATAAAGCCCTGGCATCGGTGTGGCGTATTGCGCCACCCCAGGAACGGGCCGCAGCATGAGCATTTGGTCAATCGCGAGTTCGCCATGGTGCCAGTGCCCGCCCGGCAATCGAAACTTGGTCTCCAGGTCGGCCGGAGTCAGCAGTTGTGCCGCGGTGATTTGCTCACGAATGTGGGGCGCGTACTGCGCGATGAGATCGATCACCTTTTCCTGGAACGCTTTGCTCGCCTCGTCCCATCCGGCTTTGAGCTCGAAGGGTGCGTATTGAACTACCGCCGAGACGACATGCTTGCCGGCGGGCGCCAGCGACGGATCGGCAATCGACGGGATCGTCAGCTCGATGACCGGCTCGGGCGAATAATGTCCGTACTTCGAGGGATTGAACGCCCGCTCCACATAATCGATGCCCGGCGCGATGACCAATCGGCCATCCAGATGCAGGCGATCCAGATTCTTGAATTCGGGTACCCCATCGAGCGCCAAGTGTAGTTTCGCGGCGTTGCCCTGCATGCGAATATTGCGCAGGCGCCGCACCAACCCTGTGTCCAAGTGCTCTGGCCCGAGCATGCCGAGCAACGTGGTTCGCGGGTTGGCCGCGGAGACGATGCAGTCGGCGCCGAGTTCGTCGCCGGTCGCGAGCCGAACGCCCTTTACCCGATCATCCTCCACGAGGATTTTCTCAACCATGGCGCCAGTGACGATCGACGCACCTTCCGCCTCCGCCGCCTGCGCCAAGGCCTGCGTCACCGCGCCCATGCCGCCCTTGGGCAATGCCAGCGCACCCTGTTGGCCGAGCGCTTCACCGGCATATCGATAAAGGAGAGAAAACAGTGACCCCGGCGAGCGTGGACCTTGGTGCGTGCCGAGCACGGCATCCAGCGCCACTGCGCCCTTGAGGCGATCGTCCTCGAATTCGTCCTCCAGCAGATCGGCGACATTGATCAATATGACGCGCAAGAACTCGCGCATGTCGTCGCGGCCCAATTTGCGAACTGACCAACCGAGTTTGGCAAGCGCCAGGCTATCGCGGCCTTCCGGTGATTTTAGCCTTGGCGGGGTTTGGCCGAGTATAGGCTTGAGAGTATCGGCGAACCGCATGAGCCGAGCGCGGAATTCCGGCCAAACCTCACGGTCGCCCGTGGTAATCCCATCGCCTGACAGCTCCGCATCTCCGCCCTTGATCACAAGATGTTTGCCGTCTGAATCGAGCGCCACGGTATCCATATCCGCGGCGGCATATTCCAAACCAAACTCCTCGAGCTGCAAATCGGCGACCACCTTGGGGTGCAGCTGATTGAGGATGTGCGCACAACCGGAGACCTTTGTCCCGGGCGCGATCTCGATGGTTTTTGCCGCGCCGCCAAGCTCGTGGTCGGCTTCCAGCACCGTCACGGACAGCCCGGCACGTGCCAAATAGGCGGCGCAAACGAGGCCGTTGTGCCCACCACCAATGATGATTGCGTTAGAGGACGCCATAGGCTTTGCTCATGTCCTGAGGTTGCTTGAGGTCACGCAGGATCTCGCTGGCCGCATTACGCCCCGGCGCGCCCATCACACCGCCGCCGGGATGCGTCGACGATCCGCACATATATAGGCCATTAATGGGCGAGCGATACTGCGCATATCCCGGTACCGGCCGGTTGAACAGAAGTTGGTCGAACGTCAACTCGCCTTGGAAGATATTGCCCTCCGTCAGTCCCACCTCGTTTTCAAGCTCGCGTGGAGTGCGCACTTCCATATGGCGAATGAGGTCCTTGAAATTGGGGCTGTACTCGGCGATTTGGTTCACCACGGTTTTGCCGAAGGCGTCGCGATCCTCGTCGGTCCACTCGCCAGTCGCCAATTTCGGCGGACAGTACTGCACGAAACACGACATGAAGTGTTTGCCCGGCGCCGTCATTGTCGGGTCCACCGTGGTTGGGATCATCATGTCGATGAAGGGATCGGCAGACCAGCGCCCCTCCTTCCAGTCGTCATAGCCGCGCTCCATTCGCTCGACCGTGTCGGTGAAGTGCATGTCACCACGCACGCAGGTCGAGCCCTCGGGCAGCGCCGGGAAATGCGGCATGCCGTCGAGCGCGATATTGACCTTGCCCGACGAGCCGCGGATCTTGAAGTTCTTCACCTGCTTGACGAAACTCTCTGGCAGCTCACTCTTCTCCACGAGCTTTAGGAACGTCCGCTTAACGTCGGCGCTCGAGACCACGAGCTTGCCCGCCACCTCCTCGCCGCCGTCGAGCACGACACCGGTTGTGCGGCCACCATGGGTCAACACCTTGTCGACGCCGGCACCCGTGCGAACTTCGCCGCCGAACTCTTCGAGGGCACCGCTAAGCGCCCGTGTGATCGCTCCCATACCGCCGCGCGCATAGCCCCACGCGCCCGAGTTTCCATCCACCTCGCCCATGTAGTGATGCAGCAGCACATAAGCCGAGCCCGGCGAGTATGGTCCGAGCGCCGTGCCGATGATGCCGGAAATCGCGAGTTTGGCCTTAAACACGTCGGTCTCGAAATACTCGTCGAGGAACTCAGCGATGCTCATGGTCCAAAAGCGGATCATGTCATACATTTCCGCTTCCGGTAGTTCGTAGAGCTTGCGCCCCAAGTAGACCAGCTCTTGCAAATCGCGCGGTTTGAACGATACCGGATCAGGCGGCGTGCGCATCAGCAATGGGCGAATAAATCGGCAGTGCCTCAAGACGTCGACGCTGTAGCGATCGTAGGCTTCCGCGTCGCGTGCGGAAAAGCGTGCGATCTCGCGCCGGTGGGCATCGTGATCACGGTAGCTCGCCAAATAATCTCCATCTTGCATGAAAACCGCGCCGCCATCGAACGGCAGCACCTGCAAGCCATGTCGAGGCAGATCGAGATCGCGCATGATCTCGGGGCGCAGCAAGCTGCAGACATATGAACAGTTGGAATAGAGCCAGCCGGGATGAAGCTCACGGCTCGTCGCTGCGCCACCGATATGGTCGGTCCTTTCGACCACGACGACATCGAGCCCCGCCTTCGCCAAGTAGCACGCCGTGACGAGGCCGTTGTGCCCGGCACCAATGACAATCGCATCGTAAGCCTTCATGCCGCGTTACCTCTTCAACCTAATGCTGCCCTTGTTCCACCAAGTGCTCGGTTGCATTACTCGACCACCCTTCCAAACGCCGCCAGAGTATCGGCCAAACACGGTTTATCACGCGCCGCACTGATGAACCAAGGCTCGCATAAGCCGGGTTCACAGAGCACCCCGTCGTGGTGCAGAAAGTGCGCCAAGCTATCGTAGAACGTATGGTCGGACGTTTTCCAGTCACGATAGTTGTGCGACGGCTCCTCGGCAACAAACAGCCCCCGATTAGGGGTATTCCCAGCAAAGGCATTTATGATCTTCCGCGCGCCTAGCGTACGACTGGCTCAAATCGATTTCATCTGCAACGCGAATACAGTATTTACGGCTCGCTCAATCCAGTTCGATTTCGGAGCGACGCCACCCTTGGTTGGCGTCGTTTCGTTGTTTCGCATCGCCAGGCACCTCGGCCACAATCGTCGAGCCAGTGCCACGCGCCACGAAGGGTTGGATCTCGCGCAGCAGTTTGCGCCGCGTTGCCGTAATGATGTTGTCGTAATCCCGAACCTCCATGACGAAGGCGCCAGGCCCGCCAATCACCGCTTTTCGGTAATATTTTCCCAATTGGCTGTCTTGACTGAGCACGGCCAAACCATTGATGGTAATACCTTCGGCTATGGCAATGTCGCGCGCCAGCGTGACCGGCGGACCATTGTTGTTTATCCCGTCACCGGAAACATCAATTGAGCGCCGCCGCCCGTCAAATATGTTTGTGTTGATCAGCCGGCGACCGAAAAGCACGGCGCTGCCGATGGCGGTGCCATGTTCGAACCGGCGGTGACCTTTTGCCTCGATCAGCCGGGCAAACGTCATTGCACCTGATTCGTCAGTGATCCGTGTCCAGGGAATGGCTTGGACCTGTTGTCCGTTGGAGCTCCATTGCATCAGCGTTACTGCTAGGCCGTTTTCCCCCAGCGATTGTATTGCTGCAATGATTTGGGGGTGGCGGAAGGCACGAACCAAGCCTTTGATTTGGAGCCTGAACTCATGATCATCGATGCTCGCCGAAACATCGACGGCGAGCACCAGTTCAAGTGCAACCGGTGTTCCAGCAACCGCCGTGCTCCGGACCAAATGGAATGTTGAAGCGATCAACATCACGGCGGCCAAGGCAAACCGCAGCGCCCTATCAGCGAGAGGTCGTGTCACACCCACGGCACCATGGACTGTGCTTTCCACGCCACGGACAAAGGTCGCCGTTCGGCGGCTTGCCGGCATTCAAAGAACTCCTTTGGTGGCACCATCTGTGCAATTTGGCCATCGATCACAATGTCGATCCGATGAACATCGTGAATGCTTCAACCTGGTCGTGGCGCATCAGAATGAATGCGATGCCCACAGAGTCGAAAAGGTAGCCTGTTGAGCGCACGCTCGGCAACGACTATCGTTTACCAACGGTGGTTCGAGTCGAATGCTTGGGGAGTGGTGCAAGATGTCGGGCGAACAGCAGATCACGGTCAGAAACCTGCAACAATCCGACGAAACAGATTGGCGTCCGTTGTGGCGTGGCTACCTCGAATTTTACAAGCACAAGATCGCCGACGACGTTACCGGCTCGACCTGGCGTCGCCTGCTATCGGACGACCCGACATTCGTCGGCCTCGCTGCCGAGCACGAGGGGCGCGTTATCGGCATTGCCCACTACATTCTGCATCCCTCTACTTGGTCGCGCAGCCACTATTGTTACTTGGAGGATCTCTTTGTTGACCCCAGTGCGCGCGGGAAAGGCGCCGGGCGTCTGCTCATCGAAGAGATCTACAGGCGTGCCGACGACGCGGGTTGGGATCGCGTGTATTGGATTACGCAAGAGTTCAACTACAAGGGGCGAATCCTCTACGACAAGCTCGCTAGAAAGACGGATTGCATAACTTATGAGCGCAAAGAGGACGCTTGAATGAGCCGTCACCAGCGTCTCCTACTCGTCGTGCATCACGACCCGAGCGATCTCGGACAGGTGCGCACGGTCCTGGAAAAGCTAGGCCAGAGTTTCGACATTTGCTGCCCGATGACGGGCGACGAATTGCCCGCGCCCCAGGTATACGACAGAGCCATTGTCTTTGGCGGAAGCTATAGCGCCATGGACGATCATCTCGCCGAGATCCGATCCGATATCAAATGGCTCGAGTGCGCCTTTGCCTGTGACACTGCACTTGTCGGCATTTGCCTCGGCGCCCAGCTGATGGCAAGGGCGCTTGGCGCCCCGGTCGTGCGTCCTGTCGATGGTGAGTGCGAGGTTGGTTTCGTTACCATCACGCCGACCGCGGCCGGCGAGGGTATTTTCCCGCCCGACGCACGCCTCTTTTTTCAGTGGCACGAGGACGACTTTGAGGTGCCGGACGAAGCTGTGCTACTGGCCCGTGGCCAGGCTTTTCCAAACCAGGCCTTCGCTTATCGTGATCACTCGTTCGCCTTCCAATTTCATCCAGAGTCCAGTGCCCCACAGGTTCGCGAATGGATGACCGTCTCTACGTCGTTTCTCGATCGACAGGGAGCGGATAAGCCGGAAAAACAGTTTGCCGATTTTGCACAACATGGATCGGCACAACGTGCTTGGCTAGAAGAGTTTTTGACAGGTTGGCTCGGCAAGACATCGCGCGAACCTCAAGGCAAATAGAACCAACTGCCTACAGCGCTTCCCAATTTATTCCCCCTCGTCTTGCGCAAGAGCTGCTACAGCGTTCGGCAGAGCCTGAGGGCGTCGAGCACCGCGGCGTGTATGTTACGGCTCGCGACGGCATCACCGATACGATAGAGCGAAAAGCCTTCGCCTCGCTGCCCGAGCGGCTGGGGTTCGCCCGCGAGCAACGCATCAATGTCGGTCACTCCGTCGTTGCGCGAACGCCCGCGCAGATCGTGATAGATCGCGTCGGCCGGCAACGTACCGTGTTCGACTATCACCTCATTGGCCTCCCGTGCACTTGGCGCACCGGTCACCTCGTTTTCGAAATGCGCGGTCAGTCGGTTGCCTGCTTTGGTGACCCGAACCAATCGATCATCCGGCTCGACCTTGATATCAAGCTCATAGAGCCGCCGCTTCCAAATAACCCGTTCGCTGTAGGTGAGTTCCGCCGCAAGTTGATCGTCCAACGTGACGAGGCAAACCTCCGCTCCCGCCAGTCCCAGGCGTTCGGCGCAAGACGGCGCGGTGTGCCGGCCTGTGCCATCGTAGACGATGACCTCAGCCCTCTCGATTGGTCCCCTCACCATGGCATCCCATGCGCTTGTGCAGTGCTCCGCTCCATCCAACCATTCCAAGTCCGGCACGCCCCCGGTGGCGATGATGACGACGCCCGGAGCTTCCGTTAAAACATGATCCGGCTCGGCAAAGGCGTTCAAGCGAAGCGAGGCGCCAAGGCGCTCGATTTCGCTCACCCGCCAATCGACGATGCCGACGATGTCCTTGCGCCACGTCGCGCCCGCCGCCATGCGAATTTGTCCGCCCGCCCGGTCGGCGGCTTCAAAGACTGTTACGTCATGCCCGCGTTCGGCGCACACGCGCGCTGCTTCAAGACCCGCCGGCCCGGCACCGACAACGACGATTTTCCTGCCAGATTGCTCGGCCCGAGAAATTGTATGCGGCAGCTGCAACTCACGGCCCGTCGCAGCATTATGAATACATGTCGGCCGGGTCACTCCCATACAATAGGTCATCCCCACGCAGGGCCGGATTCGCTCTTCCTCGCCGGCCTGCAATTTTGCAACGATATGCGGATCGGCGATGTGCGAACGCGTCATGGCGACCATGTCGAGCAGCCCTTGTTCGATCGCATGGCGCGCTGTGGCAACATCGGCGATGCGTGCCGCGTGGAATACCGGCAACGCCACTTCCCGTCTGAAGGCACCTGCCTTTTCGAGCCACGGCGCGATGGGCGAGGCCATGCCGGGCATATTGTCGACGGCAAGCGCGATTTCAGTGTCCATACGCCCGTAGATGGCGTTGAAGAAGTCGATGCAACCTTCCGCTTCGAACAACTTTGCGATGGCAAGGCAATCATCGAAGCCAAGGCCGCCCTCGAATGCTTCGTCGACGACAAACCGAAACCCGACAATGAACTCGTCGCCGACCTGACGGCGGATCTCTTCGTGAACCATCAAGCCAAAGCGGCACCGGTTCTCAAGCGAACCGCCAAATCCATCGCTGCGCTTATTCGTTGCTGGGGAGAGAAATTGTCCGATGAGGTGCGCACCCGACAGCGTTTCGATACCGTCAAGCCCGCCTTCCTGACATCTCTTGGCCGCCAAGCCGAACGCGGTCACAACTCGGTCGATGTCGTGTCGGTCCATCTCCTTGGGAAAGCTGCGATGGAGCGTTTCGCGAAGTGGCGACGGCGCAATGGTTGGCAACCAATTGTCCGAGTAAGGTTCGCCACGTCTGCCGAGATGGGTGATCTGCACCATGATGGCCGTGCCATGGCCATGCACCCGCTCCGAGAACTGTTGCAGGTAGGGGATGATTTCGTCGCTTCCGACATTGAGCTGCTGAAACACCGATGGCGAGTCCGGTGCAACATTGGACGACCCGCCGAACATTGTGAGCGCAATCCCGCCCTTTGCCTTTTCCTCATGGTAGCGCTGATAGCGCTCCTTCGGCATGCCGCCCTCTTCAAGGCCGCAAGCGTGGCTCGTGCTCATAACCCGATTCTTGAGTGTTAAATGCTTGAGCTGGAACGGTCGCAGCAGCGGATCATCATGGCGTGCGCCTTGGCTCGCTGGTGTCGGGCCTGGCTTGCTCATCACCTCATCCCTCAATTGCGCCGAACGAGCCGAACGGCAACAGAACCTCGCGGACTGACGAGGTTAGTCAGGTTGCGGCGAGGCCGGCAAGTTAGAATTCGCGGGGCCGTGGCGAAGGATGAAAAACTTTGCCGGACGAGCAGCCCACGCAGGTCTCTGCGTCGTCTTCCGGTATCGGGCGGCGAGGGGCGCTGCGCGCTACTTGTGTTTCTCGTCTTCCTCATCCGGATGCACGGTCTCATATCCGTGCAGCACCTGCTGGGGCTTATTCTGGTCCTCCACCAACTCATCGAGCGTGCGGTGACAAGCAATCTCATGGCCGCTCGAGGGCACGCGAATGGGCGGCATGACTTTGTCACACGTGCCATCGATCGCCACCGGGCAGCGATTGTAGAAGGGGCATCCGATCGCCGTCATCTCGACCGCCCTGGCGATGCCGGCGGCGGCCTCACGCGTCTCCATGGTGGCCTCGAGCCAGCCAACCCGGAGTTCCGGCACGGATGTTATGAGCAGCCGCGTATAGGGGTGAAACGGTGGCGTGAGCACTTCGTCCGTCGGCCCCTGCTCGACGACACGACCGGCATAGAGCACGACGATATCGTCGGCGAACGAGGCAACGGTCGACAAATCGTGGCTGATGAACACGAACGAGACGCCGGTCTCCTTGCGCAAATTCGTCAACAGTTTGATGACATTTGCCCCGACGATGGTGTCCAGTGCCGACGTGACCTCGTCACAGAGCAACACCTCGGGGTTCGCGGCAAGCGCGCGGGCAAGATTTATCCGCTGTTTCTGCCCACCTGAAAGTTCGCCTGGAAAGCGATTGGCAAATACCGTCGGCAGCTCGACCATCTGCAGAATCTCGGCCACGCGTTCACGTTTCTTCCGGCCCTTGAGCCCGTGATAAAATTCAAGCGGTCGGCCGACGATATCTCCAATGTATTGCTTGGGGTTGAGTGCCGTGTCAGCCATTTGGAAAACGAACTGCACCCGCCGCAACTCATCTCGCTTGCGATCTTCGAGCTTTGCTTCCAGCTCCGTTCCGTCAAGAATGACTTCGCCCTCCGCTGCCGGCAGCAATCCCGCCATGACACGGGCGAGTGTCGACTTTCCGCAGCCAGATTCACCAATGACGCCTACCACGTGGCCGCGCTCAATCGAAACATTTATGTCACGCAACACGGTAACCATCGGGGTGCCATCGGGATTGAGCCCATACCCCGCCGTTACATCTTTAACTTCCAGCGCAGGCACGTCGCGTCGATGCTCACCCTCTGTTGCCTCTCCAAGGCCGGCGGTCGGTGCTGGGCGAACAGCAGCCATCAGGCGTCTGGTATAAGAGTGACCGGGGTGGCTGATAATCTGCTCGGCCGAGCCCTGCTCCATGACCTCGCCGCCATAAAGAACAACGATATGATCGGCAATTTGTGCAACGACAGCGAGGTCGTGCGTCACATAGATTGCGGCCGAACCTTCTTCTCGGATCACCTTCTTAAAGGCTTTCAGCACTTCGATTTGAGTGGTGACGTCAAGCGCCGTCGTCGGCTCGTCGAGAACCAACAGGTTGGGTTTGCTGACCAACGCCATTGCCGCCATGAGCCGTTGCAACTGGCCGCCCGAGACCTGATGCGGATAGCGATAACCGATGCGGTCAGGTGCAGGCAGCTCGAGCGCGTGATAGAGTTCTTCCGCCCGCTTCGTTGCATCGCCCTGCCGCATGAAGCCATGAATGACCGCCGACTCGGTGACTTGTTCGCCAATCTTCAAGGCCGGATTGAACGTCGCCGCAGCACTTTGCGCCAGGTACGCCACGTTTTGACCGCGCATACTTCGCCGATCTTCCGGCCCTAGCGCAATCATATCCTTGCCGTTCAATAGGGCTTCGCCGCCGGAAAAGTAGAGACCGGGTTTGGTGTAGCCGAGCGAGGCCAACGAGATCGTGGTCTTGCCCGATCCCGACTCGCCAATGAGCGCAACGACCTGTCCAGGTTGCACCTCGAAGCTCACGCCCTTCACGATTGGGATGGGCGGTTTGCCATGTGGGCGGGCTTCAATCTTGAGTTCACGGGTTTCAAAAAGTGCTGTCATCACACCATTTTCTTTGCAAGACCGCCCCCCGCTTGCGCGGAGATATCGTCGACGATGAGGTTGATGGAAATCGTGAGTGTCGCAATCGCGATCGCCGGCATGATCGGCGCGATGGAGCCATAGCCAAGGCCTTGGAGATTTTCTCGCACCATACTGCCCCAATCCGAAATCGGTGGCTGCACGCCGAGGCCCAAGAAACTCAAACTCGAGATGAACAGGATGATAAATACCAATCGCAGGCCGAAGTCGGTCGCCAGCGGCATCGCCGCATTCGGCAAAACCTCGCGTGTGATGATCCACCACAGCCCCTCGCCCCGTGCTTTGGCCGCTTCGACGAAGTCCTGCACCATGATGTCTTGGCCGAGCGCCCGTGAAATCCGAAACACGCTCGAGGCGTAGATGATGCCCGCTAAGACGATGAGCAATGGTATGGACGATCCGAACGCCGCAATGACGATCAGGCCGAGCATGATGCTCGGGAAAGAAAGGATCGCGTCGTTTATGCGACTGATAATCGTATCCATCCAACCTCCGGAGACGGCTGTGCCAATGCCCAGAATGATTCCGATGACATAGGCGAGTGTCGTCGCAGCAAACGAAATGCCGATGGTTGTTCGTGCGCCCCAAACGATACGCGAAAATATGTCGCGCCCGAGGTAATCGGTACCGAGCCAGGTCTGTTCGTTGGGCGTCATGAACGTCGGGTCGTCGATCGGATTTCCGGCCAGATCGTCCTCGATGAATGCGGCTTCGTGGTAGGGAGCAATATAAGGTCCGACAACGGCAATGATCACCCAAAATGCCACGATCCCCGTTGCCAACCAGCCGATCCAGGAGAGCCGAATGCCCTGCTTTGGCGGTGCGTCTGGCAACTCGTCATATATGCTCGCGTCTTCCTGGCCGGTGCCGATGCCCTCTGCCTGTTCGGCCCTGGCGACTTCGCCGCGCGCCGGCTGGCCCAGTGTCAGATCGACGTCTCGATCGCTATTGCCGTTCGTCATTTTGGATGTCTCAATCGTGGGTTGGAGAGAATGGAGGCGATATCGGCGATCAGTATCAAGATCACATATGTGCCACAAAAGATCATGGCGCAGGCCTGCACCAGCGGTAGATCTCTCGTCTGGACACCATCCACCATCAACTTTGCGAGGCCCGGATAGGCAAAGATCGTCTCGACGACAACGACGCCGCTAACTAGGTAGGCGAGGTTCAGCGCCACCACGTTGACGATCGGGCCAACTGCATTGAGCAATGCGTGCCTGAGGATGATCCGCTTTCGCGGGATGCCCTTGAGAATGGCCATCTCGATGTAGGGCGAATTCATGACGTTCAGCACTCCGGCGCGGGTCATGCGGATCATTTGCGCCGATACCACGAAGGTGAGCGTCAGTATCGGCAGCGCCAACGCCCGCATCAGTTGCCAGAAATCTTCCCGTCCGCTGAGATAGGAGATAGCGGGAACCCAATTGAGCTGGACGGCCAAGATCAAGACCAGGAAAGTTGCGATAAAAAATTCGGGCACGGCGATAAGGCAGAGCGTAATGAACGTCATGGAGCGATCAATCCAGCTCCCGGGAAACATCGCCGCCACAAGGCCAAGAAAAATCGATAGCGGCACCGCCACCAGGGCAACGAGCGCCGTCATCAAGACCGTATTGAAAAGCCGGCCTTCGATCAGACTCGCGATCGTCGCGCCACCGGCCTTCGAAATGCCGAGATCGCCCGTTGCCATTCGACTGAGCCAGTCGAAGTATTGGACGATGGCCGGTCTGTCGAGACCGAGTTCTTTGCGAAGGGCCGTAAGTGATTCCGGTGTCGCCTGCTGGCCGAGAATGATTTGCGCGGCGTCACCCGGCAGCACCTGGGTCATTGCGAAAATGAGAACCGAGACCACCCACAGCAGTGCAATGCCAATTCCGATTCGGCGAAAGACCATTCGCCACATGAA
>JAUVMS010000021.1 GCA_030600135.1 Hyphomicrobiales bacterium
AGATGACCCTCCTGATGGCCGTCATTACCGTGGCGGGGCTTGGCGTGCTCGGCAAGCTCCCCGCGAAAGTCACCGAGCCGCTCAGCCGCCTTGACCAAACGGTCATTCGCACCGGTCTTGGCATCACCCACGTCGCGGTTACGGGCAACAAAAAGTCATCACTTGACGAAATCTATGCCGCCATCGGCCTCGACAAGCCCAAGAGTTTTCTGACATTCGATACGCGCGCGGCACGGGCCCGCATCGAGCGGCTCGCCTGGGTAAAGCGCGCCCGCATGATTCACATCCTTCCCGACATGCTTGCCGTCGAGATCACGGAGCGCCAACCCCATGCGGTCTGGCAGCGCCGTGGCATGCTGTTTCTCATGGACCGAGAGGGCCGGGTGTTGGAGCCGGTTGCGCCGGATAGCTACGTCCATCTTCCGATGTTCGTTGGCGAGGGTGCGGCAAAGGCGGCCCCCGAACTCCTTGCGGCGCTTTCAAAACATCGCAGCATCGAGCGACGCCTCGCGGCGATGGTCCGTGTTGCGACGCGGCGTTGGACGCTAAAGTTGAAGGACGGCATGACGGTGCACCTACCCGCCGGCAAGGCGCCTGAGGCGCTCGCTCAATTGGCCGGCATCCACGCCCGCAAGGCAATTTTGGATCGTGCCTTGGACGCGATTGACCTGAGAGTGCCAGGACAGGTTGTTGTGAGGCTGCAGGGCGAAAATGCCGTGCGCAGGCGTAGAGCCCACGCGCTGCGCCTGCGCACGAGCGCGCGCTCCGGCAACGGCGCGTAGGGGGACTTCGGTGCTGGGCATTTCGGGCAAATCGACCAACGAGGAAAAGATCGTCACGGTTCTCGACATCGGTTCGTCGAAGATCTGCTGCATGGTCGTCGCTCTGGCCCCATGGGCGGGCCGGCCACAAGCAATCGGCGACCCCGTCCCGGCTCGGCTTCTGGGCGTGGCGCACCAGCGCTCAAAGGGGATAAAGGCCGGCGTCGTTACTGACCTGTCCGAGGCAGAGGAAGCCATTCGCGCATCGGTAAGCCGCGCAGAGCGCATGGCCGGTCTGACGGCTGACAAAGTGATCGTGTCGGTCTCGTGCGGCCGCCTACAAAGCGCCAACTTCACCGCCAAAGCCAAAGTTGGCTCAGGCACCGTCACCAACCTTGACGTCGAGCGGGTCCTGGCCGCAGGCCGCCGCTTCGCCGAATCCGACAGTCGCCGTCTCCTTCAGATGAACGGCTTGGGCTATCGCCTCGACGATATTGGCGGCATTCGCAACCCTCGCGGCATGAACGGAGCGCGATTGAGCATCGATCTTCATGCTGTCACCGCTGACGAAGCCCCGCTACGCAATCTCGCGCGGCTCATTGACCGTTGTCATTTGTCTGTCGGCGGCCTGGTGGCAAGCCCCTATGCCAGCGGACTCGCGGTCATCAACGAGGAGGAGGCCCGCCTTGGCGTGGCCTGCATCGATCTTGGCGGTGGCACGACCACGCTCTCGGTTTTCACCGAAGGCCATTTTGTTTACACCGACGCCGTGGCCCTCGGCGGCAGCCATATCAGCTTCGATATTGCCCGCGCGCTGTCCACGCCCCTTTACGAGGCCGAGCGAATCAAGACGCTTTATGGCACTCTGGTAGGGGCGAGTTCCGATGTTCATGAAATGTTTTCTTATCCAGTAATCGGACAGGACGAGGTCGGACTCCATCAATCGTCGCGGGCGCGCTTGCGTGAAATCATGCTCCCGCGTGTCGAGGAAACATTGGGGCTTGTGCGTGACCGGCTTGATGCGAGCGGATTTGCAGCATTTGCCGGCCAGCGGGTCGTGTTGACCGGTGGTGCAAGTCAGTTGACGGGGTTTGGCGAGTTTGCCGCGCAGTTTTTTGGCAAGGCCGTGCGTGTTGGCCGTCCGGCCGGATTTGGCGGGGCGACGGATAGTGTAACAGGACCGGCGTTTGCAACAACAATTGGGCTGTTGCACGCGCTGATTGCCCCGGGCGCCGGCGTTACCTCGGGCCAGAGGCCGAACGGTGCGATGACACGTTCTGGGTACCTTGGACGCGTTGGTCAGTGGTTCAGGGAGAGTTTCTGGGAAGACGAACAACAAGCGGCGAGTGGCGCTTAGCGGACCTGGTGATGGATTCCCTCGGCATTGTGAGGGGCACATTGGCACCGATCCGAAGCTGACCAGGCCGCGCTTAAACAAACAAACGGAAGTGAGACCGGCATGAGCTTGAAGTTACAAATTCCCAATGTGACAGAGCTGAAGCCGCGTATTTCGGTCATCGGGGTCGGTGGCGCGGGCGGCAACGCAATCAACAACATGATCGAATCCGGTGTGGACGGCGTCGAGTTCATTGCCGCCAACACAGATGCACAAGCCCTCGCGACCTCAGCCGCCGAGCATCAAATACAACTCGGCGTCAACCTCACCGAAGGGCTCGGTGCGGGCTCTCGGCCCGAAGTTGGCGAAGCCGCCGCCGAGGAGGCGCTCGACGAGATCCGCGCCCAGCTCTCGGGCTCGCACATGGTTTTCGTCGCCGCCGGCATGGGTGGTGGTACCGGAACGGGCGCCGCGGCGGTGATCGCCCGGATTGCCCAAGAAATCGGCGTTTTGACCGTTGGGATTGTCACAAAACCCTTCCACTTCGAAGGCAACCGCAGGATGCGCGTTGCCGAGGCCGGTATCGCCGAGCTGTCGCAGTACGTCGACACGCTCATCGTCATACCGAACCAAAACCTGTTTCGAATTGCCAACGAAAAGACCACGTTTGCCGAAGCTTTCATTCTCGCCGACCAAGTCTTGCATGCCGGAATTTCCTGCATCACCGACCTCATCGTTCGCGAGGGCTTGATCAATCTCGATTTCGCCGACGTTCGCTCGATCATGCTCGACATGGGCGCGGCCATGATGGGCACCGGCGAGGCGGCTGGCGACCGGCGTGCGGTCGAGGCAGCCGAAATGGCGATTGCCAACCCGCTGCTCGACGAGATTTCCATGCGCGGCGCCAAGGGCCTTCTGGTTTCGATCTCCGGTTCCAAGGAGATGACGCTCTACGAAGTCGACGAAGCAGCCAGCAGAGTACGCGAGGAGGCCGACCCGGAAGCCAATATCATCGTCGGTGCGACCTTTGACGACACGCTAACGGACAAAATTCGCGTGTCCATCGTCGCATCCGGCCTGACGGGCGGCCAAGCTCACCAGCCGACCAGGGCCCGCACCGGCGCCGAGCCGCCTGCCAGGGCCAGTAACGAGGGCCCCGATTTAGCCCGACGCCTTTCCGACGCCATCAGGGGCGCCGCATTTGGTGCCTCAGCCGCACCTGTGCCCGATGACAATGGAGCGAACGAGGTAGCGGGCCACCCAAGGCGCGCACCAGTGCGCGGCGGCGCCGCCGCGCCGAGAGGCAGTGTCGCGCATCCGCGTACTGCGCCGGCGCGCAAGGCCCTGAGCGAATCACTGCGAATCAATCAAGACGACAACTGGGCTGAAGATCCTGATGAAGTGACCTTCGAACTTGGCCCGCCATCGCTGATTTCACCTGCCCGCAACCCAAAGGCATCGCCGTCGGGTGCAACGCCGGGTTCACGAGGATCCAAGGCAACACGCCAGTTTGCCCCTGAGCCGCCGACACCAGTTCAGCGAAAGCCGAACAGGATGCCCGAGGTTCAGGATTTCCCCGCCATCGCGCAGAAGGAATATCACGCCAAGAAGGATGGCGATCGCACCGGCGCGACGCCTGCGCCGAAGAAGCGCGTTCGGCTATTTGATCGTTTGACCGGGCGCCTTGGTGATGGCCCGGAACCCTTACCTACAAGGCCCGACGGCCACCCTGAGGCACCGAATCATCAATCGGCAGCCGAACGTGAAATCAGGCAAAATCAGCACCTGTCCCGTAGGCCGGCGTCTGGCGAGGGCGATTTTCCGGCAACCGGCAATGATGGCGAAGAGTTGGGACCGGCACAACCCGCCGCACCGAAGTTTTTCCGCAGGTAGTGTTGATCGCGTGGATGACTTGCTTTCGGGCCTTGCGATTCGTTCTGCACGGTGCAACACCGAAGGCGCGTGCAGCATGCGCTTTCTGGATCAGTGAACGGCGTAATAGAGTGTAAGAAAGCGTGATTTGTTATCGCTGCCACCCGCACGTTATCTTGTCACAGGGATGAACCGGTCCACTTCGAGTCGTTGTGGATAACATGTAGATAAGTAAGCCGGACATCGCATTGAGCTTGATGGCGGAGCTGAGACCGCCGAGCTGTGCCGAAAGGGGCCACCAGGGGGACTGCAAAAATGGGGAAGGGTTTCATTGGCTCTCGCCAGACGACGCTCGCGAGCGAGGTCGTACTGACGGGCACGGGCGTCCATAGTGGCGCGCCTGTGAGCATCACCCTGCATCCGGCCGACGCCAACACAGGCATTCGTTTCATCATCATGGATGGCGACGAGATTAAGGCTGATATCGCCGCTGACTATCGCTCGGTTGAGAACGTGACGCTTTGCACGGTGCTTGGCGATGGCAATGGCGGCACCGTCTCGACTGTCGAGCATCTGCTTGCCGCCTTCCGCGGGCTCTCGGTCGACAACGCCACCGTCGAAATCGACAATGCCGAAGTGCCGATCATGGACGGCAGCGCAGCGCCCTTTGTCGACGCAATCGACGAGGCGGGCATTTGCGAGCTCCATGAGCCGCGCCGCTTCATCAAGGTCTTAAAGCCTATTCGCGTCGAGGATGGTGACTGCTGGGGCGAGCTTCTTCCACACTCTGGTTTTCACGTTGACGTCGAGATCAACTTCGACACACCGTTCATCGGACGCCAGCGCCGCTCGATGGAAATGAGCCCCGGTGCGTTCCGCGCCGAGCTTTCGAAGGCCCGCACATTTGGTTTCATGAAGGATGTCGAGAGGCTGTGGGCCGTAGGCCGCGCCCTCGGTGCATCGCTTGAGAACACGGTTGCTCTGGGCGAAGACCGCATCATCAATCCGGAAGGTCTGCGCTACGAGGACGAGTTCGTTCGCCACAAGATGCTGGATGCCGTCGGTGATATGGCTCTGGCAGGCTCGCCAATGCTGTGCGCCTATCGTTCGCGCCGCGGCGGCCACCGCTTGAACAGCCTGATGTTGAACGCGCTTTTCGCCGATCAGGATGCCTGGTGCGTATTGCAAGCACCGCATACCACGCGCGAAGCCGCTCATGCTGGCGTACCTGTCGGCGTCGCCGCAGTGAACTACGCGGCCGATCAATCCTAGGGGTTATCGGCGCATTCGGCCTTGAAGACACATGAGCTGCATCGATTGTTGTGGGTCCTGACAAACTGCATCGCTCGGCAGCGTCGACCTAAGGCAAAGAATCAACATAATCTAGTGCTCATGAGGAAATGTCCCGCCGTGTACGCGGCAATTCGTTTGTGATTGAGATCCGCGCCCCGCAATCGATATTTGCTCACCGAGGCGCCTATCAATTACGAGGCGTGCAGGTCTCCGCCTAATTCATGGGAGCGGTTCCTGAGCGGTTGGAAAGCGAAGCGGTTTGATGTTGAGATTGATACGTTTGCCGTTGGCTTTGACTTTTTGCACGGGTTTGCTGTTGCCCGTTGCCGGCTGCTCGTATTTTTCCTCGGATGACAAACCCTCGAGTGTCGGCAGCGTTGAGCCACCTGGCAAACTCTATACCGAGGGCGATCAACTTCTGAGCGGCGGCAGCTATGAAAAGGCCGCCAAGAAATTCATCGATGTCGACCGCGAACATCCCTATTCACCGCACGCCCGCCGCGCCCTCGCCATGGCGGCATTCAGCTATTACAAGGCCGGCAAATACCCTGAAGCGATTGCCACCGGGCGCCGCTACACCACGCTACACCAGGGCACCACGGATGCCGCCCTCGCCCACCACGTGATCGCCATGTCGTATTTCAATCAAATCAATGATCCAGCGCGCGATCAAAGCCTGACGAAAAAGGCGCTGAAGGAGTTCGAAATCCTCGTACGTCGCTATCCGGAAAGTAGTTATGCACAAAAAGCCCAAAACCGGATAAGGATCAGCCGTGATGTGATGGCCGCGTCCGAAATGAACGTCGGCCGCTATTATTTGCGCCAGCAGAACTACCTCGCGTCAATCAATCGCTTCAAGACCGTCTTGGTCGAATACCAAACCACGGCCCATGTCGAGGAAGCCTTGTTGCGCCTGACGGAGGCGTACATGGCATTGGGCATCAAGAACGAGGCGCAGACGGCGGCAGCCGTGCTTGGCCACAACTTCCCGAATTCGAAATGGTATGCCGACGCCTACGCGCTGCTGCAGTCCGATGGTCTTGTCCCGCGCGAGGACACCGGTTCCTGGATCAGCCAGACCTGGAAGAGTACGGTTTCCGCCGTCAGCAGCGTCAATCCATCGTAGCTGAGGACTGTTCTGCCGCCGCACCTTCTGTTTGCTCGGCAAACCCACCGCATCCCGATCAACGACGACATTGTCTTGCCATTCGCCGGACCATGATCACTATGCTAGCGCGATATCCTTGCGCCAACCGGGCGAACGACCGTCGTTGTGTGTGCGTCGCCATTGCCCAAGGCTCTACGGGGAGGAGCGCATGAGCAAAGTCGCGCGAAAATCGAAGGCCGACAAGAAACCCACTGACCAGCTGACCGAGGCTGAGGCGCATGGTGAACTCAAACGCCTGGCTGCGGAAATCGCCGAGCATGATCGCCGCTATCATCAAGAGGACGCGCCGACCGTCTCGGATGCCGAATACGATGCGCTGGTCGCAAAGAACGCCGCCATCGAAGCGCGCTTTCCACAGCTCATCCGAAGCGACAGCCCGAGCCGCCGGGTTGGGGCCGTGCCGCTTGCCCATTTCGCCAAGATCGCCCACGCCGTCCCGATGCTCTCGCTCTCCAACGCCTTTGCCGAGGAGGACATCAGCGATTTCATCGATCGCATCCGTCGTTTCCTTGGTCTCGACGAGGACAAGGCCGTCGAGCTGACGTCGGAACCGAAAATCGATGGCCTATCGATTTCGCTCCGTTACGAGCGCGGCAGGCTGATCACCGCGGCCACGAGAGGTGACGGCAGCGAGGGCGAGAATGTCACGCCGAACGTCCGGACAATCTCGGAAATTCCTCATGAACTGAAAGCTCCTGACGTACCGGACGTCTTCGAGGTGCGCGGCGAAATCTATATGCGCAAGGACGACTTCGAGGCCTTGAATGAGCGTTTGGCAGCCGAGGGCGGCAAAGTCTTCGCCAATCCCCGCAACGGCGCCGCCGGTTCGCTCCGCCAGAAGAATCCCGAGATCACCGCCACCAGACCGCTTCGTTTTTTCGCCTATGCTTGGGGCGAGGTGAGCGCACTGCCGGCGACCACGCAATCGGGCGTCGTCGAGGCGATGAATGCCTGGGGTTTTCCCACCAATCCCTTGATGAAAATCTGCCGCACCTTCGACGAAGTCGTGGCCAGTTATCGCGCGGTCGAAGTGGACCGCGCCACACTCGGCTATGACATCGACGGCATGGTCTACAAGGTGAACCGGCTCGACTGGCAGGAACGCTTGGGCTTCGTCTCGCGCGCGCCGCGCTGGGCCATCGCTCACAAGTTCCCGGCCGAGAAAGCCACCACCATTTTGCGCGACATCGAGATACAGGTTGGCCGCACCGGCGCGCTGACGCCCGTTGCCAAGCTTGAGCCGGTGACGGTCGGCGGCGTTGTCGTCAGTAACGCCACCCTGCACAACGCGGATGAGATTGAGCGCAAGGACGTCCGCATCGGCGATACCGTCATCGTGCAGCGCGCCGGTGATGTTATTCCCCAGGTCGTGAGCGTCGTCACGGAGCGCCGGCCCGCCAAAGCCAAGCCCTACGAGTTCCCGACCGTCTGCCCGGTCTGTGGCAGCCACGCCGTTCGCGAAATCAATGCAAAGACCGGCAGGGTCGACGCCGTTCGCCGTTGCACGGGCGGCCTCATTTGCCCCGCTCAACGGGTCGAGCGTCTCAAGCATTTTGTTTCGCGCGACGCCTTTGACATTGACGGGCTCGGCGACAAGCAGATCGCGGCGTTCTACGAGGAGGATCACATCACCCAGCCGGCCGACATCTTCACGCTCGAAGCGCGCGATGCCGCAAACAAGGAGAAGCTCGCGGACAAGGAGGGCTGGGGCGCCACATCCGTGCGCAACCTGTTCGCCGCCGTCGACGCGCGTCGCACCATTGGCCTTGACCGTTTCATCTATGCGCTCGGCATCCGCCACGTTGGCGAGACCACGGCCAGGCTTCTGGCCCGCACCTACGGCACTTTCGACACCTTTCGCGAGGCCATGACCACGGCCGCCGCCGACCACGAGAGCGACCAGTATGACGAACTCGTCAACGTCGACGGCATTGGTCAGGTCGTCGCCGACGCCATCGTCGAATTCTTTGCCGAAGCTCACAACAACGCGGTACTCGACGACCTCTTGCAATATGTCACGCCGGAAAGTTTTGTGGTCGAGGACACCTCCGGCTCGCCCGTTGCCGGCAAGACCGTCGTCTTCACCGGGACGCTAGAGCGTATGACCCGCCCCGAAGCCAAGGCCCAGGCCGAGCGCCTCGGTGCCAAGGTGGCGGGCTCCGTGTCAAAAAGGACGGACATCGTCGTCGCCGGTCCCGGTGCCGGCTCAAAGCTGAAGAAGGCCACTGAGCTCGGTGTCGAAGTCGTCAGCGAGGACGATTGGTTGGCGCTGATCGGGTGAGACCGACTGGGCGAACAGATGTCACGAGACTTTCCGGTTGCGCAATTTCGTCCAAGACGAAGGGGATTGTGCCATGGTAGATTTTCGCCATGGACGCGATCCCCGAGGATAAGGCGCTCGACCTGGAGCAATTCGGCGACGGTGATCGGGCCGACTTTTGGCGGAGCGCGCGCCACGGCGGGCTCGAGTGTCTCGCTGCGACCTATCGCAAGCATCGCTATGCGCCCCATAGCCACGAAACCTATGTCGTCGGCATCATCGAAGACGGCGCCGAAAGCTACGTTTTGGATGGCGAGCGCCAGGTGGCGCCGGCGGGATCGGTTTGTTTCGTCAATCCCGGTGAAGTTCATGACGGCGAACCGGCTGACGGTGGTTTTTTCTCCTATCGCATGACATATCCGACGGTCGAGCTGCTTCGAGAGGTAGCGAGTGAACTTTGTGGCCGCAGTGTCGAGACGACGCCTTACTTTCCGGTTTCCGTTGTGTGCGATACTCGGGGCTACCGCCTCTTCCAGTGCGCGCACCGCAATCTTCGATGCGACGGTGATCGACTGGCCTCGGACCAAACCCTACTTGACGCCTATGCCTACCTCGTGGCCCGTCATGCGCAGTTGGATTTCTCACCCATCCAGGTTGGTAGGGAGCCCATTGCGGTTGCCCGGGTTCGCGACCATCTCGAGGCCCATTTCGACGACGAAACCGTCGAGTTGGAAGACTTGGCGCACATTGCCGGCCTTAGTCGCTATCACCTGATCCGCGTTTTTCGCCGCCATACTGGTCTGACGCCGCACGCCTATCGCACCGACGTACGCGTGCGCCGCGCCGCAATGTTGATGCGGACCGGTATCTCTCCGGCGGCGGCGGCCACCACGTGCGGCTTTTTCGACCAGAGCCATCTCAACCGTGCCTTCAAGGCGCGGCTCGGGGTGACGCCGGGTGTGTTTCTGCGCGGCTGAGCGGAGCCGCAATTTCATCCAGGACGTCGGCGTCCCAATGCCCTAACTCCAGTGCGGGCCAATGCTGAGAAACAGGAGCTCAAAAAGTGGCACCGAACACCACATCGGAGTTCCGCGCCGGCGCACTCGCCATAGCGCCGGCTGCGATTGCCGTCGTCCCGTTCGGCCTATTGTTGGGGGCACTTGCCGCAAAGAAGGGCCTTTCGCCCCTCGAGGTCGCGCTAATGAGCGCCACCATTTTTGCCGGCAGTGCGCAATTCGTCGCCGTGGACTTTTGGCAGCATCCCGCCCCATGGGCCTTTCTGACGCTCACCGCGCTCACGATAAATCTCCGTCATGTCATGATGGGCGCGTCGTTGTCCCGCCACCTCGGCGCATTTTCGCCGGCCAGCCGGTCGTTATGGATATTTTTTCTTGCCGATGAGATTTGGGCGATGGCCGAACGGCGCGCCGCTAATGCCGAGCTGACACCTGCCTATTACGCGGGCTTGGCTATGACGCTCTACTTGAACTGGGTGTGCTGGTCGACGGCGGGATCGCTTTTTGGCAGTGCGATGGGTGATCCTGTGACCTACGGTTTCGATTTCGCATTCACCGCGATTTTCATCGGCCTCATTATCGGCTTCTGGAAGGGCCCTCCGACGGCCGTGATCATGGCTGCCAGTGCTTTGGCGGCCATTGCCGCCGAACGGTTCGTCGGTGGCGCCTGGTACATTCTGATTGGCGGAATTGCCGGCATTGTCGTTGCTGCGGCGTTGTCGCTGCTACAACTCGAGGCAGTTGGCGATGAGCGTTGAAATGAGCAATCTGCTCGCCATTGTCGGCATGGCGCTCGCCACTTGGGCAACGCGTCTTGCCGGCCTTGGCCTGCTCGGGCTAGTTGGACGCAACCGTGTGCTTGAATCCGCCCTCGACGCGGTGCCCGTCGCCGTGCTGACCGCCGTCATAGCACCGTCGATCGTCAACGGAGGCCCAGCAACCACCATCGCCGCGGCCGTGACTGTCATCGCCGCCATCCGGCTGCCGCTCCTGGCGACCGTCGTTATCGGTGTGGCGAGCGTCGTGGTGCTCAGGATGCTGTTCGCGTAAGTGGCTTTGCCGCGGCCTTGAGCCAGCTGCGATCGTCGTCTTGCAAGTGAGGACCGATTTCGCCGGCAACCAGCGCATGGTAGGCGTTGAGCCATGCCAGTTCGTCATCGCTCAGCAATGAAACCGCGACCAGACGCCGGTCAATGGGAGCCAGCGTCAATGTCTCGAAGGACATCATCGGTCGCTCCCCGCCGGCGACGTCCTCGAGTTCGCCCACCAGCACGAGGTTTTCGATCCGTATCCCGTAGGCCCCTTCCTTGTAATAGCCGGGCTCGTTTGAGAGGATCATGCCGGGCTCGATTTCCGCCGCGCCTCGCTTGGAGATGCTCGCCGGTCCCTCATGGACCGAGAGATAGCTGCCGACGCCATGTCCCGTGCCATGATCGAAATCGAGGCCCGCTTGCCACAGTGCGTGGCGCGCCAGTGGATCGATATCACACCCCCTCGTGCCTTGCGGAAAGCGTGCCGTTGCAATGGCGATATGGGCTTTGAGGACGAGCGTGAAACGTGTCCGCATCTCATCGCTCGGCCCGCCAATGGCGATGGTTCGCGTAATGTCCGTGGTGCCGTCCTCGTATTGGCCGCCCGAATCCACCAGATAAAGCTCGCCGGGCGCGAGCGCTCTGTTGGTCGATCGAGTGACTCGGTAGTGCACAATGGCACCGTTTGGGCCCGCGCCCGAGATCGTATCGAAACTAATCTCCTTCAGCTCGCCCGTGTCGCTGCGAAATTCCTCGAGCTTCTTGGCCGCCACGATCTCGTCGACGCCGCCGGCGGGAGCTGCAATGTCGAGCCAGGCCAGGAAACGTGTGACCGCAATGCCATCTCGCAGCTGGGCTTTGCGCGCGCCGCTGATCTCGACCGCGTTCTTGCGCGCTTTTGGCGTGAGGCAGGGATCCGGCGCTCGTGTGATCAACGCGCCCGCCTCCTCGAGCGCTTCGGCAAACCATTGTGCTGTGCGATTGGGATCGAGCCGCACACGAGCCTCTGCTTGCCCGAGGCGTGACAGGCTGTCGGACAACTCCTCGGGCGAACGAATTGTCGCCACAGCACCCAAATGCCCTCGGGCGTTGTCGCCAAGTTTGCGTTCGTCGATGAAGATTTCGGGCCGGTCCTGCGCATGCAGAATGGCAAAGGCTAGCGGCACCGGCGTATGAGCCACGTCGCTACCGCGAATGTTGAACGTCCAGGCAATGGAATCCGTGAGTGTGAGGACAGTGGCATCGTCACCGGCCTCAACCAACTGCGCCTGAAGGTCGGCAATCTTGTCCGCCGCACTTTGCCCGGCGAACCGCAATTCGTGCGGCGCGATTTGGCCCAGCGGTTCTGCCGGCCGATCCTGCCAAATGGCGTCGACGAGATTGCCCCTGCTTGCCACGAGTTCCGTATCTTGCTTGGCAAGCGCCTCGCCGAGACGTTCAATCTCGGCAATTGTGTGCAGGCGCGGGTCATAGCCGAGCTTGTCTCCCGCCTTCAGGCTATCGCCGAGCCAAGCGCTGAGTTTGGTATTTGGAACCTGCAAAATCTCGAACGTATCGGCATCGACCTGGGCGCGCGCCTGTACTGTATAGCGGCCGTCTACAAAGAGTGCCGCGGCATCTGCGAGAACCACCGCCGCTCCCGCCGAACCCGAAAAGCCGGTGAGCCATGAAAGCCTCTCGGCCGAGGGCGGCACATATTCGCCCTGATGCTCATCCGCCCGCGGAATGAGGTAGCCATCGAGGCCATCGTGCACCAACTGCTCGCGCAGCTTGGCGACACGCAACGGCCCGCGTGAGGGATCGGCGATATCATCAAAGTTCTGGAACATAGCCTGTTCTATACGAGCGTTTGAGAAATTAGAACCAGCAGATCGCGGCCGCCCGGCACCTTACCCAGTTGCCGCCGATACTTACAATTGTCTGGTTCGCCACGATCGGAATCGAGACTATACCGCGCTGCAAAATACGCAATGCTGCATTGCGGGATAGCATCTGGTCAGTGCGCTCTCCACAAACCATCTTTCAGCCAGCGATAGAAAGCTATCCCGACAAAAATCTCGGAGAGAGATCATGGCGACAATTACTTTTGATCACACACAGCGGGTTGGTCCGGCCAGTGAGCCGATGACCTCGGTGTTCAAGCGAGCCATTGCAAGGATGATCGACGCCCGGCAGCGAACGGCTCAGGCACAGGTCGACCTCTACTTGCGCAAGCTGGATGCTGAGACGCTGCAACGGCTCGGCCGGGGCGAGGCGGAGATTGCCGAATTGGTCACGCGTACGTCGCGCCCCGTTGGTTAAATCCTGCGCTGAAGCACCAGCGTCACCCACTCCTCCAATTTGGACCGCGTCGCCAATTTAAAGCCGGCGGCGCGGTAGGCCGCCTCAACACGGGCGGACTGGGTCGCGAGTATGCCGGAGAGCACAAGATCAGCGTCCGGTGACAAACGCGCGGCCAGCGGCTTGGCGAGTGTGGTGAGCGGTCCGGCCAAAATGTTGGCGACCACCAGGTCGAACCGAGGCCGGGCGCGCAACGACGGATGCTCGATGCCTGCCGCCAGGAGCACCCGAACCCGCTGCCCAACTCGGTTGATCCGGCAATTGGTTCGCGCAATTTCGATCGCGCTTGGGTCGATGTCGGTTGCCAGGATGTCGGCATTGGGCAGTAGCCGCGCCATGGCGATGGCCAAAATCCCCGTTCCGCAGCCGAGATCGAGCACGCGCCGATGCCGGCGTTGATCGGCCAGGCGCGCCAATGCCCTTAGGCAGCCGACCGTGGTCGCGTGATGGGCTGTGCCGAACGCCACTTGCGCATCGATTTCCAGGGCCAGGCGTCGCCCGGCGGCGCGTGCTCGGTCGTGGGCGCCGTGCACGAAAAAAGGTCCGGCAACGACAGGTCGCAGATTGCGCTGTGTCACCGCGACCCAATCAGTTTCGCCGAGCGCCTCGACGTCAAGCTCCGTACAGCCGGCCCCTTTTGCCGTTGCCCTCGCGTTGTCGACGAAGCGGTGCGCGGCCACAGTGTCCTCGTGGAACGCTTCGACGTGCCACACGCCACCGGCCGCCTCAAAACAGCTCACCGATAGTGGAACTGGGTTGATCGTCTCGAGTTGGTCGCAAAGCGCGAGTGCAGCATTGGCGCTGAGGTCACCATGAAGGCTCACTTTACAGGTCGTCACGGGCTGCCACCAGGGACTTTCTAGACACGCAATTCACGCTCTAAGCGGCCTGCAATTCGTCCTCGGTCGAATTGAAGAAGTCGGCGGTGTTGAGGTAGTCGTCCCACATCCGGTCGATATGCTCGCAACCTTCGTAGGGCGACAGTGCCCGCAGCAGGCCGGCATCGGTTCTGATCACCACCTTGTCCGCTTTCAGCCGAGAGAGCGCGTCCTCGAGGTCATAGTGTACCCGAACCCCGAATTCCTGCTCGAGATACTGCTCAATCGCGACCCGCGCTTCCTCGAGATCATCCTCCATCAACGGCTCCTTCGCGAGCAACGCATAGAGCAGCATTTCTTCCTTGATGTCTTCCTCTTCGGCGCGGTCCGAGAGCAGCGTTAGCACACCGCGATTGTCCGCCAGATTGTGGAAATAGAGGTTCTGTGCCAGCACCATCATGTACTGGTTGCGTTGATTGAAGAACTTCATCACTTGCCTGAGCACGACACCAGCGAGCCCGAGCAGTGCGAACGCCGCCTTGATCGGGTTGGTGGCGATGAGGATTTTCGAGGCCGTCGTTGCCACACTCGCAACCGTTCCCCCACCCGCGGTCACCCCCAGCTTGATCTTGTCCAAGGGGCGGAACTGCACTTTGGTGTTGGGGAACATCATCTGCATATCAGCGCGCGGGATCTGCTTGAAGAGCTTCAAGTAGACATGCTCGGCCGAGACTTCGGGTGGCAACATGTTGCGCAATCGTTTCAATTTCTTGCGAGCCGCCTGCTCGTTGACGTCTTCGGCCTTCATGATCTCATTTATGCGCTCTTCTTCCGATTTGAGCTTGAGCAACAGGAAGAGCCGCTGGAATATCGGAATTTCGTACTCCTCGAAACCGAGGTAGAATTTGCGCCACGTCCGACGTTCCTTCTTGGCTATGGTCGAGCCACGGCAAAAAATCATAAGCTCCTCGAATTCCGAGAGATCGAC
>JAUVMS010000058.1 GCA_030600135.1 Hyphomicrobiales bacterium
TCTTGGCCGTCATGTCCTCGACTGTGCCGATACGGTATCGACGTTGCTTGCCGTCAATGGGCGAGGAGTAGCGCAAAATGAATGTACGGGCACCATTACGGCTGACGCGCAAGGTGAACCCTGATAGTTTGGTGTCGGTGTAATTGACTTCTTTGCTGCCATCGCCAACCAGCTTTGGCAGGGCCTTATCGGTAAGATGTACCTCTGGCATGTTACCTCCGTGGACTACGCCGGGGACTAATTGGGAGGGTTAAAACGTGCACGGAGCGTAGGAATTGGCTATTATTGGGACGCCCCGCGTGTTGCTCGCTGGCGTTCAAGTATTAACTAAAACATTGGCACAACAATGGCATATACCCATAATGATGGGGATTAGTGGCGCTCAGTAGCGCTCAGTGGTCGGAGTAAGTAAATGAGTGGGAGACCTCGCCAGCACCTTGTTGCGTACCGCTGGTTCGCCGTCGCGTTTTTCGGCATTTCGCTCGCCTGCGCCTGGCCGCCACTGCTGTGGGGCCAAGCCGCACCGGGCCAAGCACCGCGTGCCGTCCTCATCATCGACGGCTCCGGCTCCATGTGGGGCAAGCTCGGACAAACCACCAAAATCGCAATGGCGCAGCGTGCACTGGCCCGTGTCTTGCCGGAAATCGCACCCGCCGTTGACCTCGGTCTGGTCTCGTACGGCCACCGCCGCAAGAGCAATTGTTCCGACATCGAGGTTATCGCAAGGCCCAGGCGCAATAGCACCACGGCATTGTTCGAAGAGGTCCATAACCTTAGTCCACGTGGCAAGACGCCAATCGCAAGCGCGCTGGAAATCGCCGCCGAGGCACTCGACCATCGCAATCAGCCGGGCACGATCGTTTTGCTGAGCGACGGTTATGAGAATTGCCGACGCGATCCCTGCGCAATGAGCAGCGCGCTCCGTGGCGATGGCGCCGCGCTCACCATTCATGTCATCGGCTTGGGCTTGAAACCCGCCGACCGCCAACGCATCAAGTGCATTTCGTCTGAAGGTGGCGGCACGTTCCAACCGGTAAATGCGATCGACGATCTGGAAAACGCACTCGTTACCGTCTTTGCGGGCCTTGGCACGGTCGCACCGCGATCCGTCGAGCTGCCCGAGAGCACCATTTCGAAATCCATCGATCCCACAGGTCCACCTGGCTTGCGCCTCAGAGCCCTCATCGAGGGAAGCAATCGCCCAATCCTGCGAGGCCTAAACTGGAAAGTTACGCGTGTTGGCAGCGCGGACACCGAACCGGCTGTTTATGAGGGATCAGCTTCGCAGCCGGCGATCAAAACCGCGCCCGGGAAGTACATCGTCGAGGCGCGGTTGGGGCTGGCAAATACGCGCCAAACCGTGGACGTCGCCGAGCAGGGGCCAACCATTGTAACGATCCCCTTGAACGCTGGTCGGCTGCAGCTTTCGACGCGAGCAAACAAGGGCGGGCCAACGCTCGACAACATCTTTTACAAAATCACCGTGAAACCGCCCGGCTCGAGCCGAGCAGCGAAAGTCTTGGTTGTCAGCCAAGCAAGAACGCCCGAATATCATCTCGCGGCCGGCACATACACCATCAGTGCCCAACATGGCCTCGCCAGGATCGAGCGCAATGTCACAATCCACCCCGGTCGCACCGAGCAACTCGCTCTCACCTTGAATGTCGGACGTTTGCGGCTGTTGGCAATCGCCGGTTCCGACGATCGGGTGCTCGATCAAATGCTCTTCCTGGTTTATGAGGACGATCCCGACGCCTTGGGCGGCGCTCGCGAGGTCGCCCGCTCGGCGGCGGATCAGCCGATCTTCACATTGCCCGCGGGCAGCTATCGCGTCGTTGCCCGGCGCGGCCGTTCCGAAACGCGCGCGCGGGTAACTGTCCAATCGGGCAAAACCATCGCCAAACGCATTACCTTGAAATCCACCACTCTGCGCGCGAGCGCACATGTTACTGGCGCGAGCAACGAGCTTGACGATCTCTTGACGTTTCGAGTGTACCCGGATGGGGCGAGCCAAGAAGTTGAGGCAAAAGCACTGGTTCGCACGTCGCGGCCAAATCCGACGTTTCACCTCGAAGCCGGACGATATCGCATCGTCGGCACACTTGGTTACGTCAACGCACGGGCCAGTACCAGTATCAATTTGAAACCGGGAGATCGCAAATCCATCGCGCTCGAATACAACGCCGGCTGGACGAACTTTGTCTTGCGGGAGCCAGGCGGCGCGACCATCGTCGATGACGTCTCCTGGACCCTCAAGGACGACGCCGGTCGCCCACTGTGGAGCACCGACACGCCGAGCCCGAAGACGCCACTCGCTGCCGGCAGCTACGAGCGAACGGCAAAACATCGCGGCCGCCGCATCACCACCGCATTCACACTTCAAGTCGGTCAACGCAAAAGCATTATCGTTTCATTTCAGTAGCTTCTAACCCGAACTGTACCACCTGGGCCGAGCCTGCGATGCGACGATCCCGCGCGCTCAGAAAAACTATTCATCGGCCGTCTTTGAACACTTTTGCGGCGCAATATGCCTTGTTGGTTGAGTGATTCGCTGGCACCACAGTCACATACTCAACAGAGCAGACTTGGGATATAGTCGCTTTGGAACGTGCGGGAACTCTTGAATCGACAGCCCAGCCAATTCAAGACATGACACTGCGAAGGATCAACACGCAATTGAGAGCAGGTTGCTTTTGGACCGTGTGGCTGCTCGCGCTTATCGTTGCCACCGCCCAGCCGGAAAACGCGCGCGCCTCTGAAACGTCGTCAGCGGTTCTTCTCGTCGACTCATCAGCCCGCATGGCAGGCAAGATCGGCGGCCCGACCGCACTGGTCGCCGTGGGTGACGCACTCGCCAGCAATTTTGTCAGCTACGATTCAAAACTCAATCTCGGTTTGGTCACCTTCGGCGGCGCCGGCAAAGGCTGTAGTGCGGCCACGAAGGCCATGCCGATCCGACCATTGAAGGCCGCCACCTACGCCCAGCGAATTGCCGGCCTCAAACCGTCTGGCAAGGCCTCGCTGTCCTTCGCGCTCAACTCCGCGGTGGCCATGTCGATGAAGTCGTCCATTGCGCCAACATTGGTCCTATTGAGCGGCGGTGGCGATCAATGTGGAGGCAACCCATGCAATTTGGTGGCGGCCCTGGAAAAACAAGAACCCAACCTAACCGTGCATGTGATCGCCATCGGCAAAGGCGGACGCAATGCCGCCAAGACGCTCAAATGCGTGGCCGACAAGACCGGTGGGCAGTTTCAAACCGCAGGTAACTCGGCAGAGATCGCCGCAGCAGTGGCGACCGCGTTTCAAGCGGTGGCGGCAGGTCCACCAGCGCCCGAGGCAGCGCAGGTCGTGACCACGACCGAGGCGGGGCAAGAGACAAACTCCGAGGTTACGACATCGGCAGGCTGGACCTCTGAAGCAACCATTGAGGATGATGCAGGCGGTCAAACCATTGTCATTGAGCGAACTGCACCTGGGCCGGATGGCACCGCCAAAGCCGCGCTTGATCAAACCCCTCTTCACCTGACAGCTTCGCTCGTTGAAAACGGACGCGCTATCCCTACTGAGTTGGTGTGGCGCGTCTATGCCGCGAAGCGGTCTCGTGGCGGTAAATATAAGCTACTGAAAACCGTAAAGAAACCCGCACCTGTCGTCCAGCTCTCTCCAGGCGAGTATTTGGTCAACGCCGCCTATGGTCGTGCCCATCTCACCAAACGCATCACCATCGAGCCAGACACACCAAGCGAGGAGCGCTTCGTCCTGAACGCGGGCGGGCTCAGGTTCCAGGCGGTTTGGCCGAACGGGCAAAAGCTGCCCGACCAGAGCGTCACCTATGACATTCTTTCCGATGAAAAGGACCAATTCGGCAAGCGTCAGCCAATCATGACAGGCGCACGCGGCGGCTTAATTATTCGACTAAATGCCGGCCTCTATCACATTTCCAGCTCCTACGGCGACGCCAACGCTGTCGCTGAAGCCGATGTGACCGTGGAGGCCGGTAAGTTGACCGATATCACGGTCAACCATGGTGGTGCCCGCGTCACCTTCAAGTTGGTGCTACAGCCAGGCGGTGAGGCCCTTGCCGGCACCCGCTGGCGTATCGCCGATGCCAACGGTCAACTGGTCAAGGAGAGCGCCGGCGCCTTGCCAACCCACATTCTCGCAGCCGGCCGATATACAGTAATGGCCCTTCGCGGCACGCAAAAATTTGCTCGCGAATTTCAGATAAAACCGGGTGAGGCTCGCCAGATCGAAGTTGTTGCCCGCTAGCCGCCGGCCCAAAACGCGAATAAATCGAAGCTCTAGAAGTCGGTGAGCACCCAATCCGTCGGACATTGCGTACGCTGCATGCGGTCTGCGACCTGCTCCGCCTCGAGCGCTTGCTCGGTCTTGGAAAACAGCTCTCGGGCCATTTGCCAATGCTCGCAAGCACTCGTCAGATCACCCGTTTGCTCCGCCAAGTCGCCGAGCCGAAGTCGGGCCAACGCAATCAATCTTGGTTGGCCAATTTCGGTCGCCACCACAAGGCTCTGAAGAAAGAGTTCGCCGGCCGCATCATAGGCACCAGCCGCCTGCTGGCGCTCACCGTCCTCGCCGAGCGACTGGGCAACTTGCGCTCGATCAATGCGCTGGTCAGCGCCGCCCACGTCTTCAACGCTAATCGGCGCGGGTTCCTGCTCGGGTGCCCCACCGCCGGGCTCGGTCAACTCCTCAGCGCCAGGCGGCTGCCCCCGGTCATACGCCGATGGCTCCAATGTCGTTGGGCCATCTTTGAGCCCTTCCGGTTTCACGTCTAGCGGTTCTGAAATTGTCGGTTCTGCTTGATCGGGCCGATCATCGCCACTCCCCGTCCGATAACGCGCGCGAAAAAGCAGCGCCGCGATCAGCACCAACAACACACCTGCGATAATCGCGAAAATCAGCACACCTCGGTCGCCCCCGAGTAGGTCCCAATCAGGCCCACCGATCCAGCAAAGACATGCAATCGCTGTGATTGATCAACGTCTGTCGGGCAGCGGAATAAACTCCACTTCATCGCCTGGAACAATATCAAACCGGGCCTGCCGCCAATCTTCCTTCGCCTGTGCGATGCGTTCCTTCGAACTGGAGACGAAATTCCACCAGATATAGCGCTCACCATCCATCGGCTCACCACCGAGCAAGAGTATGCGGCTCGCGGCATGCGCCCTAACCGTGATCTCATCGCCCGGACGAAACACCAAGAGCCGGTTCTCTGAAAATCGATCGCCGGCAATTTCAATCTCACCTTGCGCCACATAGATCGCGCGCTCCTCATGCTCGAACGGCAGTGGCAGGCTCGCGCCCTCACCAAGCACAACGTCAGCATAGAACATATCCGAATATGTCGTAACCGGCGAGGTCTCACCATAGAGCGATCCGGCGATCAGCCGCACGGTCTTACCTTCGCCCTCCACCACGGGCAGGTTTGATTTATCGTAGTGCGAAAAATCCGGCGCGGCTTCTTCCGCCGACTTCGGCAAAGCGACCCAACTCTGGATGCCGAACAATCGGCGGTCGCCCTCGTGCCGCCATTCCTGGGCGGTACGTTCGGAGTGAACGATGCCCTTGCCCGCCGTCATCCAATTGACATCGCCCGGCTCGATCGGTTGCGCCGTACCCAGGCTATCGCGGTGCATTATTTTCCCGTCAAAAAGGTACGTTATCGTGGCTAGGCCAATATGAGGGTGAGGGCGCACGTCGATGCCCTCACCAAGCACGAACTCGCTCGGCCCCATCTGATCCCAGAATATGAATGGTCCGACCATCTGGCGCTCGACCGACGGCAGCGCCCGTCGCACTTCGAAGCCACCGAGATCGCGCGCCCGCGGCACGATCACTGTCTCGATGCTGTCGCACGCTCTGGCATCGCCAGGCTTGGGATCGTCACTCGGCTGCCAAGACATCGCACCAACCTCCACAATTGGTCACCCGCTAGCCCATGTATCACAATGCTGCCAGCCCAAGCGAAGTTTGTCGAAGTCCCGTCTAAGGAATGCGCCAACCCTTAACCACGATTGATCGATATGCCAGAGTGATGAGTCAACGGCGGGAATTGAATTCCATTCCCGCCGTCAACTGAAACCATCCGCCAATTGCCCGGCCTCTGCATGGAACTTAGCTACAATCGGTGCGAACCCGTACGGTGTAGGTGTTGTTCCACTCGTTTGCCTCGACAATGCGGTCGTTGGGATCTGCCTTGATCTTGATCGTGCGCACGCCGTCGAAGTTGACTTTGTTGCGCAGGATGCCAATCCGCACACGAGCCTTCACGGTCTCACCAGGAGCAAGCGAGTTGATTTTGATGTCGGCATCCTTGAATGCCCCATCGTCGACATCCCAAGCGCGAACAAGCGGAGACACCCACAAGGCCTTTGCGCGCTCGTCACCGCGGTTCTTGATGACGACATCGCCGACGATCGCCGGGGAGATAAATCCGCAAGCACCTGTTGCATAGAGCTCGACTGAGCGAACGACGAGATCGGGGCCCGAATTGTAATGGGCACCCGCCGAGGCGGCGCCGAAAGCCAGCGCGGAAAGCGTGATCGCGGCAGCGGTAATCGAAGTGGTGAGCGTTTTCATTTTTTCCTCTTGCGTTCAACCGAACCAATCCATCTGCCGGCGTGATGACGATCAGATCGCGATTTAGTTGGCGCATTTCAAGGCGGTGCAGAGCGAATATTTGTGACTTTTGAGGGGGTTCTGTTCAGGTTCCGTTCAGGCGGAGCGAGATCCACGCAGATTTTCCGCGACCTCGGCGGCAACCGCTGGATTTCTAGGATCGAACGCTGTTAGAGATTGTTCGATCAAGGCGGATGATTCGTGTTGCTTGCCCGTCGGTCCAACAATGCACATCGAGAGGGCAGCAACAGCAAATGACCAAGTACATCGCCGTATCCAATCGCCGCGGTGGGGTTGGCAAGACCACCACGACAATGATGCTGGCCTATGGCCTTGCGGTGCTTGGCTATCAGCGCGTGTTGGTGATCGACCTCGATGCCCAGGCCTCCACGTCGATCACCCTCATGGGGCACGAACGCTGGCGGCTGGCGCGTGATCACTCCAAGACAGTCGGCGATCTGCTCATTGAAATGTTCGGTGACGATCATGTCGACGTGACGCCTTTCATCGCGCCCCAGGTTGGCGACGTTCATATAATGCCGGGCGCGCGCCGACCGATCCTCGATGTCATTCCGAGTTCATTCGAGTTGGACAACCGCGAGCGTGAAATGCTAATCATGGGTGGTGCGTCGGGGCCCACGATCGATGCGGTTTTCGACAAGCTTCAGCTAAGCGTCGCACGGCTCATCCGGTCGCTCGAGGGTCACTATGATATCGTGCTGATGGACTGCCCACCGGGTTTGTCCAATGTGGCGTGGGGTGCGATCCGCGCCGCTGATCACGTCTTGATCCCTTACGTCCCCGATGCGACAGCGGAAGACAACGTCGGCTGGTTCACCCGACGCCTGCTAGACCTCGATCCGGCCAAGCAAGTCAGAGTGCTCGCCAATCGCGTCCGCCCCAACAGTGCCTTTCAGGCCGGTATCATCGATTCCATCGCCAACCGCCACACGAGCCTCGGGCTGCAAATGCCGATACGCGCGGCGATCGCGGGCGCGCTCGAATTCCGCACCCACTCCCAGCCCATCCGAAGCAAGTTTGGCGACGGCGCCGTCGTGGTCGAACGGTTGATGTCGTGCATGCTGGAATGGTTCGAGCAATCGACCACTAGGCGAGCACCCGCGCTCGAAGAGGAACGGCTATGAAGGACGTGCCGGCGCACCAGCTGCTCGAGGCGCTCTTCGACGTTGTCGTCAAAGAGGCCGAGCGCAATAGCGCCTTCGCACGCCGGCTCCTGAGTGTCTACCCAGAGGCTGTGATTGCACGCATCGAAACCAAGCAAGCGCGCACGGCAGGATTTGACCCCGCACAATTTCACGCGGTCAATCTGCTGCGCAATCACGGCGAGGCCATGTTGCGTGGCCGCCTCTCGTCACTCCGCACGAAAGCGCAGCTGCGCCAGGTGGCAACACGATCGGCGCTCAAGCTCACCGGCCCAGGCGCGCGCAAGAGCGCCTCGAAAGCAAAAATCATTGATGCCATCGTGGAGGCGGCGGAGCATTACGTGGCCCAACGCGATGCGGCCAGTACCTGACGGTGCCGCGCACCGAAGTGCGCGGCACCCAAGCATTGTCTTGGCGCGCACCACCGAGATAGCAACGCGCCCTCTTTGCCTACGCTGCCACGTCGAGCGCCTTACGCCGTACGTCGGGCGGCATGGCCTCGTCGCGCAACAGGCTCACCGCCTCCTGCAGGCTCATCACGCGGCTTTCCTTGGAGCCGAGACGGCGGATCGAAACCGTCCCCTGCTCGGCTTCCCGCTTACCGACGACAAAGAGCGCCGGCACCTTGGCGAGCGAATGCTCACGCACCTTGTAGTTGATCTTCTCGTTCCGCAGATCGACGTCGGCACGTAAGCCCGCATCATTGAGTTCGTCGCGCACGCGACCGGCATAGTCGTCCGCGTCTGAAACAATGGTGCACACCATCACCTGAAGCGGCGCCAGCCAGAGTGGCAATGCCCCGGCATGGTTCTCGATCAAGATGCCCGTGAACCGTTCGAGCGAGCCGAACATGGCACGGTGGATCATCACCGGAACATGCTTTTCGCCATCGGCCCCGATGTAGAACGCACCAAGCCGGCCGGGCAGATTGAGATCCACCTGAACCGTGCCGCACTGCCAGTCCCGCCCGATGGCGTCGCGCAGAACGTATTCCAGCTTCGGACCGTAGAACGCACCTTCGCCGGGGTTAAGTTCATACTCTTGACCGGCCGCCTCCACGGCCACCTTGAGTGCCTCTTCGGCCTTGTCCCAAATTTCATCCGATCCGACACGATTCTTGGGCCGGTCCGAGAAATTGATAAGCACATCCTCGAATCCGAAATCGCGATAGATCGAGAGGATCAGGTTGTGCATCTTGACGCATTCTTCGGTGATCTGCTCCTCGGTGCAGAAGACATGGGCATCGTCTTGCGTAAAATGGCGCACGCGCAGGAGGCCGTGCAACGCACCTGACGGCTCATAGCGATGCACCTTGCCGAACTCAGCTATCTTCAAGGGCAGCTCGCGATAACTCTTCAGCCCGTTCTTGAAGATCTGCACATGGCCGGGACAGTTCATCGGCTTGCAGCAGTAGACCCGCTCATCCGGCGTCACCGTGGTGAACATGTTCTCGCCGAATTTTTCCCAGTGCCCGGACTGCTCCCAAAGGCTGCGCTCCATCATGTCGGGCGAGTTGACTTCAATGTAGCCGGCCTCATGCTGGCGCCGGCGCATATAGTCGATCTGCGCCTGAAACAGCGTCCATCCCTTGGCGTGCCAAAAGACCGAGCCGGGCGCTTCTTCCTGGAAATGAAAAAGATCCATTTCGCGCCCGAGCCTGCGATGATCGCGCTTTTCCGCCTCCTCCAACATGTGGAGGTAACCTTTGAGTTCGTCCTTCGTGGCCCAGGCGGTGCCGTAGATCCGCTGCAGCATCTCGTTGTTGGGATCGCCGCGCCAATAGGCGCCCGCCACCCGCTGCAACTTGAAGGCATCGCCGATTTTGCCCGTCGACGTCATGTGCGGCCCGCGACAGAGATCACTCCACTGGCCCTGAGAATAAATCCGAATCTCCTGGTCCTCGGGGATCGCGTCGATCAGCTGGAGCTTGTAGTCTTCGCCCCTTGTGGCAAAGAACGATCTCGCATCCTCGCGCCCCAAGACCTGTTTTGCGAACGGGGCATCGCGCCCGATGATCTCGCGCATCTTCGCTTCGATTACCGGAAAGTCCTCCGGCGTAAACGCTTCGTCGCGCGCAAAATCGTAATAAAATCCGTTCTCGATGATCGGTCCGATGGTCACCCGCGTACCGGGCCAAAGCTCCTGCACGGCCTCGGCGAGCACATGCGCACAATCGTGGCGAATAAGTTCGAGTGCCTCCGCGTCGCCACGCGTAAGTATTTTGACGTTGGCATCCGCCTCGATCGGCTCGGCAAGGTCCTTGAGGGCCCCGTCGACAACCATGGCGACAGCCTTCTTCGAAAGCGATTTGGCGATATTGGCGGCCAGCTCCGCACCAGTGATGCCGGCAGCAAATTCGCGGTCATGGCCATCGGGAAACGTAATTTTGATGTTAGACATGTCACTCTCGGCCTTGCTGGCCGCCTCTCACTCACTGCCTACCAAGCAGGTAAGATAGGATTCTACTTTCTGCCAACGTCTGCCCGTTTCTACAACCCCTTGAAATACAGGCTTTTAAGCGTCTGCACGCTCTGCTAACTTCTGCCCGTTTCTGCCCATACGGTAAGGAAACGGTAAGGAAACAGGGGCATTCGATGACCAAGCTGGACACCAAGACGGCCCGAGCAAAGCTCGAGGCGCGCAAGACTGCATACGTCAGCCGGATCGACCGCTCTCTAGCGCTTGGCTTGCGGAAAGGCAAGCAATCAGCCTGGATTGTGCGCGTTCAGGTTGGAGACACGAAGCAGGAGCGGCGGCTAGGTGTAGTCGAAGAATCCAGTGATACGGGCCTGTCGTACTCCAAAGCCCTCGACCTCGCTCAAAAGACGGGAGCGGAGATGATCGAGGCCATGCGCGACGACAGCCCGATCACCGGAAGCTATACCGTCGAGCAAGGCGTCACCGATTTCGTCAAGCACCTGAGCCAGCGAAGATCTGTCGAGGACGTGGGATCGTCGGCGTATTCAATCAACAAGACACTGCGTCGGCACATCCCACCTGCTCTGATGAAATTGCAGGTCGCGGATCTCACCGCCCGACATCTGAACAAGTGGCACAAAGGCCTCGACCTGAAACCTATAACGGCCAATCTCCAATGGCGTTACTTTCGAGCCGCCCTGTCGCTCGCCTTTAAATGTGGTTTGGTCGACGACGACAGCGCTTGGCGTCGTGTCCACA
>JAUVMS010000060.1 GCA_030600135.1 Hyphomicrobiales bacterium
AGACACTGATCGATACCGCCGTAACGCTCAATGCGATGCGGCCCGATATCCTCGTCGTCCGCCATCATGCCGCCGGTGCCGTCGAGCTGCTTTCGCAGAAAGTCGATTGCTCGGTCATCAATGCTGGAGACGGAAGTCATCAACACCCCACGCAGGCGCTCCTGGATGCCCTGACAATTCGGCGCAATAAAGGTCGCATTGCCGGCCTCACCGTGGTGATTTGCGGCGATGTCATGCATTCACGCGTGGCGCGCTCGAACATCATGCTCCTCAATGTGCTCGGCGCCCATGTGCGGGTGGTGGCGCCATCGACGCTTTTGCCGCCAAATGCCGACCGACTAGGCGTCAGCGTCTTCAATCGCATGGATGAGGGTCTGGAAGGCGCCGACGTGGTGATGATGCTGCGTCTGCAGCGCGAGCGCATGTCAGGGGCATTCGTGCCGTCGACTCGCGAGTACTTCCACTTTTTCGGCCTCGACGGCGAAAAACTGAAGCATGCCAAGCCGGACGCCCTGGTGATGCATCCGGGTCCGATGAACCGAGGCATCGAAATCGAGTCCTCAATCGCCGACGATCCACGCAGTGTCATTCGCGAGCAAGTCGAGATGGGCGTGGCCGTTCGAATGGCCGTTCTCACTGCATTGGCGAGACATCTGCCGAACCACTGAAAGGGCGGTGCCGCGTGAGTAAAAACAAGAACAAGAAAAAGAAAAAGCCCGAGGCGAAACGCAAAATCCTCATCAATGCGCAAATCGTCGACCCGGCGAGCGGTCGCGAAGAGGCCGGCGGGGTGTTGATCGAGGACGAGCGGATCGCCGACACCGGGCAACATCTCAGACGCAATGCCCCCGATGACGCCGAGATTATCGATTGCGGCGGACATGTCGTGTGCCCGGGCCTCATCGACATGCTGGCGTTCACCGGCGAACCTGGAGAGGAGCACCGCGAAACCCTGGCGACGGCCAGTCGAGCGGCTGCCGCCGGCGGGGTCACGACCATGGTGTGCATGCCGAACAGCCAGGTTGTGATGGATGACGTCGCGCTGGTGGATTTCGTGCTGCGGCGCGCCCGCGATACGGCGTTGGTCCACGTACACCCGATCGCCGCCTTGACCAAGGATCACGCCGGCACGGAAATGGCGGAGATCGGCTTGCTGAAGGAAGCGGGGGCAGTGGCGTTCTCCGACGGATTGCGCAGCGTCGGCAACGCGCGCGTCATGGCCCGACTGCTCGCATATGCCAACGACTTCGATGCGCTCATCGTTCACCACGTTGAAGACCGTGAATTGGCAAACAGCGGTGTTATGAACGACGGCGAGGTTTCTACGAGGCTCGGCCTGCCGGGGGCGCCGGCCGTCGCCGAAACGATTGTGCTGGAGCGCGATATCCGCCTCGTCGAGTTGACGGGCGCGCGCTATCACGCGGCGCAGATTTCATGCGAGGACTCACTTGATGTGGTGCGCGCCGCGCGCCGGCGCGGTCTGAAAATCACCTGCGGTGTATCAATCAACCATCTCACGCTCAACGAAAACGACGTCGGTCCATATCGAACGTTCTTCAAGATCCGTCCACCGCTGCGCCGAGAAGAGGACCGCGCCGCGATGGTCGCAGGGCTCATTGACGGCGAGATCGATGTCATCGTTTCGTGCCACGACCCGCAGGACGTCGACGTCAAACGGCGCCCGTTCGAAGAAGCCGCGTTCGGCGCGATCGGCCTGGAGACCCTGTTGCCCGCCGCGCTCAGGCTCTATCACAGTGGTGAGGTAACGCTCGCCAACCTGCTCAAGCCGCTGACAGTACAACCAGCAAGCATCCTCGGTCTTGAGGCCGGACGGCTCAAGCCTGGAGCGCCAGCCGACATCATCGTGGTCGACCTCGACACGCCCTGGGTGCTCGATCCCGACAACCTGCGCTCACGCTCGAAGAACACACCGTTCGACGAGGCACGTTTGCAAGGGCGGGTTTTGCGCACGTTCGTTGCAGGAAAAGAGGTCTACGCCTACGGTTAGGCCCGAGAGACTGGCACAACAAAAGTTTGGGCGGACCAACACATGACGCTGGCGGTTGGGCTCACAGCCATCATGACATTTCTGGTGGGCTATCTCCTTGGCTCGATCCCATTTGGTCTGGTCGTAACCAAGGCGGCCGGATTGGGTGACGTCCGCAAGATCGGCTCAGGCAATATCGGGGCGACGAACGTACTGCGGACGGGCAACCGAGGATTGGCGGCCGCAACGCTTGCCGGCGACCTCTTGAAGGGAACCGTCGGCGCTCTCATCGGCGCTTATCTTGGGGGGACAATCGGGGCCATTGCGGGCGGAGTCGGGGCCTTTGTTGGGCACCTCCTGCCGATCTGGCTCAACTTCAAAGGTGGTAAGGGCGTCGCCACGTTCATTGGCGTCATACTCGCCTGGCACTGGCCTTCGGCGCTCGCCTTCTGTCTCATTTGGCTGGCTGTCGCAATCATTACGCGCTATTCCTCATTGTCAGCACTCATCGCATGTTTGGCACCACCAATAGTCTTTGCACTTGACGAACCATTGCGTCCCTTCGCGTTACCAACGGCACTGATGACCAGCTTGCTCTACTACCGGCACCGCGAAAATATCGCTCGGCTCGTCAAGGGCGAGGAGACGAGAATTGGAGGCGGGGGATAGTTCCCGAGAGTTCGTTCCGTGTTTGCGTTATCCGACGTTCCCCGCCCGCCGCTCACTGACGAACAGCGCATCGCCTGGCTCAGACTCATTCGCAGTGACAATGTCGGTCCGGTCACATTTCGCGAATTGATCAACCATTTTGGCGGTGCCGAGGCTGCGCTCGAGGCATTGCCCGCGCTTTCGCGGCGCGGCGGACGGCTAGGAAAAATCCGCATTGCCAGTGTTGGCGACGTCGAGGCGGAGCTGCGGACGGCAAGGCGGCTGGAGGCAGAATTGGTGGCGGCCGGCGAGGCAGGTTATCCGCCGTGGTTGTCGGCGATCGATGCACCGCCACCGCTCATCTACGTCAAGGGGCGCCATGAGCTCGCGGAGCGCCCAATCGTAGCCATCGTCGGTGCCCGGAACGGATCAGCGGCGGGGCGCAAACTCACGCGCATGATCGCGAACGAGCTTGGTCGGGCAGGTATTGTCATCGTCTCCGGATTGGCACGGGGTATCGATGCGGCGGCACATGAAGCAGCGCTCGAGCGGGGTACGATCGCGGTTTTGGCGGGTGGCATCGACATCGTGTATCCGCCCGAGCATGGCGAGTTGCACGCAGCAATTGCGGACAAGGGACTGATCATTACCGAGAACCCGCCCGGGTTCCAGCCGCGAGGTCAGGATTTTCCACGGCGCAATCGCATTATCTCAGGTGCTTCCGCCGGCGTGGTGGTTGTGGAAGCCGCCAAGCGGTCGGGCTCTTTGATCACGGCGCGGTTTGCGCTTGAGCAGGGTCGTGAAGTTTTTGCCGTCCCTGGTCATCCGCTCGACCCTCGAGCAGCTGGAACCAACGCCCTTTTAAAACAAGGCGCAACGATAGCAGCGGAGGCGAACGATATCCTAGACGTGCTGTCACCGATCCTCGAGACGGGAGCGCCGCCGAAGAGTCCCGATAGGCTCAGAGAGGATTATCCACAGGAAGTTGGTGGCAACGACGACTCTGAGCAGCAAGAGATCGCGCCATCCGATCGCGAGCGCGTGCTCGCCGTGCTTGGGCCCGCTCCAATTGAGATTAACGAGCTATGTCGCGCGACCGGTCTCAGCATTCGCCAAACACGAGTGGCACTGCTCGAACTGGATCTGGCGGGCCGGCTCGAGCGCCACAACAATCAACTCGTGGCATTGGCGGTGTGAGAGAGCGGCTCAATTGGCATCCGGCGTTAATGTCGCACGTCTTGACGAGATCGTGACTGGCGGCGAGCGGTAGTCAATCTTTGGAACTGGATTTGTCGCGACGCTCTCCGGAAATGCTCGAATGATCCGCCAGCATTTCCAACTCGATACTGCTTCTCATGAGGGCCGCCTCCAAATGATTGCCGACAGCCCACAACTGATTTCTCAGAGCAATGTTATGCAATTCCGCAATCATACCATTCAAATAGCGTAGAGCGTCTTTGCGGGTCACCGGCCCCCCTTCCGAACCTCGGCCCACAATCGTATCGTCCATCCCCCAAATCCTTTTTTTGCGTTCAAGTCGGCCATCGCAACTGGCTCACAAAATACCTACCGCGCAGCGATTTTAACCAATATTAGTACCCGTAATACGTGTATATAATTATACAATGCTTCTAGTTGTTTATTGATATAATCAGCATCTAATAATTGCAATGCTTAAACTGTGCTGATGATCTAGACAAGGCTGGCAAACTGTGGTTGGCGGGGCACATCGATCGCTCAGGATTTGACACCGCCGATGTCATCGCCCATTTTCAGTTGCTATCCGATCCGGGCATTCTTATAGAGCTTTTCGCCAGGCGCTGGGACTACGCGCTGCACCGGCTCTCCAGGGGCATAGCATTTCCAAATGAACGTCGTCATTGTCGAGTCGGCCGCCAAGGCCAAGACCATCAACAAGTACTTGGGTTCAGGTTATCGTGTCCTGGCGTCCTACGGACACGTGCGTGACTTGCCCTCGAAGGACGGCTCGGTCGAGCCCGACAACGAATTCGCGATGCATTGGGATACCGATGCGAAATCGAACAAGATTTTGAAGGAAATCACCTCGGCCGTGAAGGGTGCCGACAAGCTGATCCTCGCGACAGACCCGGATCGCGAGGGCGAAGCGATCTCGTGGCACATCCTTCAGGTGCTGGAGAAAAAGCGTGTGCTAAAGGGCGTCACAGTGGAGCGGGTCGCCTTCAATGCGGTGACCAAGCAGGCGATCCTCGAGGCTTTGAACCATCCACGCGAAATCGATGGACCACTGGTGTCGGCATATCTTGCCAGACGAGCGCTCGACTATCTGGTCGGCTTTACTTTGTCGCCGGTGTTATGGCGCAAACTGCCGGGCGCACGCTCAGCGGGTCGCGTGCAATCCGTTGCGCTCAGATTGGTGTGCGATCGCGAAGAAGAGATCGAGGCCTTTCGCTCGCGCGAATATTGGACAATCGAGGTGCTGCTCAAGACGCTCGGCAACGAGTCCGTTGCGAGCCGCCTGCATTCCATCGCCGGCAAGAAGCTCGGCAAGTTCGACCTCAGCGACGAGGCATCGGCTCATGCGGCACGCGATGCGATAAAAACGGCGCAGTTCACTGTCGACGCTGTTGAAAGCAAGTCCGTCAAACGCCATCCGGCGCCACCGTTCACGACCTCGACACTGCAACAGGAAGCGTCGCGCAAGTTCGGTTTCTCGGCGAGCCGGACGATGCAGGTCGCGCAAAAGCTGTATGAAGGTATCGATCTCGGCGGTGAAACGGTCGGCCTCATCACCTACATGCGGACCGACGGTGTGCAAATCGTGCCGGAGGCGATTGCCGTATGCAGAGACGTCATCGGCGGTTCTTTCGGCAACCGATATGTGCCCGGCACCCCCCGACTCTACAAAACCAAAGCGAAGAACGCCCAAGAAGCCCACGAGGCAGTGCGGCCGACAGATTTTCGACGCCACCCCGACGATGTTGTTCGCCGCCTGGGGCAAGACGAGGCCAAACTCTATCGCCTCGTTTGGCAGCGCGCCATGGCAAGTCAGATGGCAAGTGCCGAGCTGGAGCGTACGACAGTGGACCTTGGCGGAAGTGGTGGCGATAGCAAGCGCTACGGTCTGCGAACCGTTGGCTCCGTGATTACATTCGATGGCTTCCTCAAGTTGTATGAGGAGGGCCGCGATGATGCCACGGACGACGAAGCTCGCCGCCTACCGAGGCTCTCGAAGGGTGACGGACTTCAGACCGAGAAAGTCGACGCAAATCAACATTTCACCGAGCCACCACCGCGCTTCTCGGAAGCCACGTTGGTCAAGAAGATGGAAGAGCTCGGAATTGGGCGCCCCTCGACCTACGCCTCCACGCTGGCGGTGCTTCGCGACCGCGAATATGTGCGGTTTGATAAGCGACGGTTGGTACCGGAGGACAAGGGGCGTCTCGTTACCGGCTTCCTCAAAAGCTTCTTCGAGCGCTATGTGGAATATGATTTTACCGCCGAACTCGAGGGAAAACTCGACCTGATATCGGATGGCAAGCTCGAGTGGAAGGACGTCTTGAACGAGTTCTGGCGACATTTCACGACGGCCGTGGACGAGATCAAGGACCTGCGCGTCTCACAGGTCCTGGATGCCCTCAATGAAATTCTTGGACCACACGTCTTTCCCGACAAGGAGGATGGCTCGGATCCGCGGAAATGCCCGAGCTGCGAGGATGGTCGAATAAGCCTCAAGATCGGACGCTTCGGCGCCTTTATCGGTTGCTCGAACTATCCCGAGTGCCGCCATACGCGACAGTTCTCCGAGACCGGCGAGGCTGAGGCCGCGACCGTAAACACCGAGGGACGCCTGTTGGGGCAGGACCCCGAGACCGGCCTCGATGTGACAGTGCGTTCCGGGCGTTTCGGCCCCTATATTCAGCTCGGCGAGCCGGCGGAGAAAGAAAAACCGAAGCGTGCCTCGATCCCCAAAGGGTACGATGCGGCGAGCATCGATCTCGAACAGGCACTCACGCTTTTGAGCTTGCCGCGCACCGTCGGTCTGCACCCAGAGTCTGGCAAACCGATTGTTGCAGGGTTCGGGCGTTACGGCCCATTCATCGAACACGACGGTGCCTATGCCAACCTGGATGGGCCCGAGGAGGTGTTCACTGTTGGCCTCAATCGTGCCGTTAGTCTGATCGCTGAGCGGGCGGCGGGTAAAGGCCGACGACAGACTGCGGCCGTCATCAAGGAGCTTGGCGAGCACCCTGACAAAGGCGGCAAGATCGAGGTGCTGAGTGGGCGCTACGGTCCCTATGTCAAACACGGGCGGACCAATGCAACGCTGCCAAAGGGCACAGAGCCGGAGCAGATCACGCTCGAACAAGCAGTGACACTCATCGCCGAACGCGAGGCCAAAGGCGGCAAAAAGCGCGCGGGTGGCAAATCGAACGGAAAATCAAAGACAAAGAGCAACGCCAAGTCCGGCGCCAAAGAAACCGGACGAGCCAAGAAGGCAAAGGCGTCGAGTGAGCCCGCCAGGGGCTAAGGCGGACCAGTTGGCACGAACATCTTCGACGCGAAAATCTTCGGCCAAAAACGGATTGCCCTCACGTAGCGATATTTTGGACTTCATTGGCGATAGCGAGGGCAAGGTCGGCAAGCGCGAAATCGCCCGCGCATTTGGTATCAAGGGACCCGACCGTATTGCGCTCAAGCGGCTGCTCAAGGAAATGGCCGAAGACGGTCTCATCGCCGGTGCACGCAAATCCTACCGCCAGCCGGGCAAACTGCCGCCGGTCACAGTACTGGAGGTCGTCGAGCGCGACAGCGACGGCGAATTCATCGCCGTGCCGGCAAAATGGGATATGGATGTCGACGGCCCGCGACCACGTCTGCTGGTCGTGGCAGACGGACAGCGCTCGGGCGACGTGGCCGGCGTCGGTGACCGCATTTTGGCGCGGATCAAGGCCGTACCGAAGGACGAACAGGACGGTTACGCCTTTGAAGCCCGGCCGATCAAGCGGCTGAAACGTGCCGAACGCAGCCTTCTCGGCATCTTTCGCGCACACGGGCAACGTGGTGTGATCGATCCTGTCGATCGTCGCCAATTGCGGGAATGGCGCGTCGAGGCCGGCGACGAAGGCGAGGCGCAAGACGGCGATCTCGTGCGCTTCCGAATTTCGAGCGGCGGACGCTATGGGTTGCAGCACGCCACGGTCATCGAACGGCTCGGCAATCCCGACGATCAGCGCCAGGTGAGCCTCATTGCGATCCATGCGCACGGTATCCCCGAGGATTTCCCGGAGCGGGCACTGGCCGAGCTGGACGCACTACCCGAGCTTGACATCGAAAAGCGCGAGGACTTGCGGGAGTTGCCGCTTGTCACGATCGATCCAGTTGATGCACGCGACCACGACGATGCGGTTTGGGCGGCACCGGACGAGGATCCGAAAAACATTGATGGTTGGGTGGTGATCGTCGCCATCGCCGATGTTGCACACTATGTTCGGGCGAACAGCGCGCTCGACAGAGCAGCGCTCGAACGCGGCAACTCGGTCTATTTCCCGGACCGTGTGGTGCCAATGTTGCCAGAGCGGATATCCAATGACCTTTGCTCGCTGCGCGAAGGTGAGGAGCGCCCGTGTCTGGCGGTGCGCATGGTCTTTGGGGCCGACGGCAAGAAGCGCAAGCACAAGTTCATGCGCGCGGTTATGCGCTCCCATGCAAAGCTTGCCTATGTGGGGGCGCAGGCGGCGATCGACGGTGCTCCGGACAAGGAAACAGCTCCCCTCATCGACACGGTGCTTCGCCCACTTTGGGACGCTTATGAAGCTCTCAAGAAGGCGCGAAATGAGCGCGCGCCGCTCGATCTGGATTTGCCGGAGCGAAAGATCGTGATGGATGGCGAAGGTCGGATCCGCGACATCGTCACGCCCGAGCGCCTCACCGCGCACCGGCTCATCGAAGAATTCATGATCCAGGCCAACGTCGCAGCGGCCGAAACTCTGGAGGCTAAGGGATCTGCTTTGATCTACCGGGTGCACGATGCGCCATCGAAAGAAAAGCTCGTTGCGCTCAGGGATTTCTTGAAAACGCTCGATATCTCGATCCCGAAATCCGGCGTTTTGAGGCCGGAGCATTTCAATGGCGTGCTCGCCCGGGTTCGCGGTAGCGATATTAATCAGCTCGTGAGCGAGGTCGTTCTCAGGGCACAGTCGCAAGCCGAGTACAGTGCCCAGAACTTAGGTCATTTCGGCCTCAACCTCAGGCGCTATGCGCACTTCACATCACCCATCCGGCGTTACGCGGACCTTGTCGTTCATCGCGCCCTTATCGCAGCGCTGGGCTTTGGGCCAGGCGGCTTGCGCGACGACAATAGAGATGAGTTGGAGCAAGTCGCAGCAACAATTTCCGACACCGAGCGCCGTGCCATGGCGGCGGAGCGGGAAACGACGGACCGGCTGATAACAAGCTATCTCGCGGACCGGATCGGCGCGAAATTCCATGCTCGCGTGAGTGGGGTCACGAGGAGCGGTTTATTTGTCAAGCTCGACGAAACCGGCGCCGACGGCTTCGTGCCGGCTGCGACAATCGGCGAGGATTACTTTCGATATGACGAGACCCATCATATGTTGGTGGGCGACGATACCAATCAATCGTATCGGTTGGGCGATCGTGTCGAGGTCCGCCTCGTCGAGGCCATACCTAGTGCGGGCGCGCTGCGCTTTGAAATGTTGAGCAACGGGCGTAAGCGTAGTGCACGAAAGGCTCAGATGCGCCCCAAGCGGCGCACGAGGTCGGTCCGGCGACGAGGTTAGCCCAAAGGTCGCATTGCTTTTGGATTGCGCACCACGCCAGATCCTGGAGAAGGTCAAGACGAAGGTGAGGAGATGCCCGTCACTCGGGTCGAACGAGAGCAGCACGGCATGGCACCTTCCCACGGGCGCGAGGTTTGGGCGTCGCTGGTGCGAGGCGCACGCATGCGCTGTCCCAACTGTGGGCAGGCGAGGCTTTTTGTGCGCTTCTTGAAAGTTGCGAACCAGTGCCCGAATTGTGACGAAGAGTTGCACCATCATCGCGCAGACGATGCGCCATCCTATTTCGTCATCCTCATCGTCGGGCATTTGATTGTTGGTTTGGTGGTCTTGGTCGAGGCGACATATCACCCGCCCTACTGGGTGCACATTGCACTCTGGCTGCCATTGACGCTGGCCCTAACGCTCGTCACTTTGCCGCCTGTCAAGGGTGCGCTGGTGGCACTGCAGTGGGCACTCGGTATGCATGGATTCGATCCGAACGATGGCGGTGCTAGCGACGATCCCCATATGGACCATGAAATTTTGACGGCAAATGAGAAACATGGATAGGACCGCTCAACTCAACGCCGTCAAGCGCAATCTCGACAATCCGAACATGCGTCCTAAAGATGCCGCCAGCCTGTTGATTGTCGACGGTTCCGATGGCACGCCGCGCGTGCTGATCGGGCGACGCCACGCCAAGCAAAAGTTTGTGCCGAACAAATACGTCTTCCCGGGCGGGCGCGTCGAGCAGGCAGATAGCCGGATTGCGCCCGACGATGAACTGGCCGGGAGCGAGATGGCCAAGCTGCTGCACGACATGAAAGGCAAGGCGAGCCCCGTACGAGCGCGGGCGCTGGCGCTCGCAGCCATCCGAGAAACGTTCGAGGAAACGGGTCTCTTGATTGGAAAGCAAGCGAGCGTGGCCCCTGCAAGCCGCTCTGAGGCCTGGCGAACATTCTTTGAGCATGGTGTCGTCCCGCAGCTCTCCAACTTGACCTTCATCGCCCGGGCGATTACGCCGCCGCGACGACCGAGACGCTATGACACCCGGTTTTTCCTGGTCTCAGCCGAGCAGGTCGTGCGCCGGGTCGGCGAGGGAGACGGCGAGTTCACAGAGTTGCACTGGGTGACTTTCGAGGAGGCACGCCTGTACGATCTGCACGCAATGACGCGCACCATCCTCGATGACCTCGCCGAGCGATTGGATAGCAGTCTCAAGCCGCGCAACGATGTCCCGGTTCCCTACTATTTCTCCCGCAATGGATTGTTTCTTCGCGAACTCATCTCCCATTCCTGAATTGGCTCGTCACCGTCCAGAGTTGCCAAAATCGCCGCGGCAAGCATCGTGCAGTACCGTCGGAGACGGTCCCGCGATGTTCTTGACTTTGGAGCCGAACAGGCTAGATTGCCGGCGCTTAGTCGGGCGTTCGTCGCCTCTAGGAGAGAGGACCTATGGCCAAGCCAACCAC
>JAUVMS010000160.1 GCA_030600135.1 Hyphomicrobiales bacterium
CTGAGTGCGAGCGCCGCCACAGTTGCGAAAATCAGCATGAAGAAGTGGTCGAGGTAATGGCCGATATTGAGAAACGCGAAATGCAGACGGCGGCTCATGTGACAGCTCTCTAAGTGGTGTTGCGGTCAAATCCAGCCGCGTCCGGATCGCGGTACGACAGGCTATGCCAATTGGTCGTTGGAGTCGATGACACCCAAACACGAAGTGGCATACCGCCCTTAGGCCTAAGCGTAACGCGAGAAATTGGTTCCGGCGCGTGGCCGCGGACCCACTCGAAGCGGGCGCGCCGCAACAGTGTCGCGAGGATCGCAGTCGCCTCCATCATGGCGAACGAGGCGCCGATGCAAATCCGCGGCCCCGCGCCAAATGGCATGTACTGATAGCGATTGATACTTTTCTCGCGCTCGGGGGCAAATCGTGTCGGGTCGAAGCGGTCGGGATCGTGCCAGAGCTTGCGATGACGGTGCAGCGAGAAAATTGGCACGGTGACGAACGCACGCTCTTTGATTTTTTCTCCACCCAGTTCCGTTGCGCCTGCAGACTGTCGTGAAATCAGTGGAACCGGAGGATAAAGCCGCATCGATTCCTTCAGCACTTGCTGGGTTTGGATGAGCCGATCGATATGTGTACCGTCGATTGGTGCGCCGCGTGTGACGTCTTTCACCTCTTGGGCAATCCGTTCCTGCCAATGGGGCGCGCGGGCGAGCAAATATATTGTCCATGTCAGTGCCTTGGCCGTCGTTTCGTGGCCGGCGGCGAGGAACGTCAAAACGTTGTCGATGATGAGTGCGTCCGGCATCGGCTCGTCGGTTTCCGGATGACGCGCTTTCATGAGGCGCGCCAGCAGGTCGTCCCGCTCGGCCTCATCTTTGCGGTGCGCACGCACGAGTTCCGTGACCGCAGCTCTGAGCGTGTCTTGCGCCACACGCATACGCCGCTTCGCCGGGTGCCAAAGCCAATTCGGCACATTCAGCATGCCGTAGGCTATTTCCCACGAAATTTTCGCCAGATAATCGTCGATCGCTTTTTCCATTGGGGCCGTATCAAAGCTCTCGTCAGCCGTCATTATGGTGCTCGCGATGACGGCAAACGTCACTTTGGTCATGTCGCGATCGATCGGCTGGACCATGCGTGATCCGCGATTGCGCCAGTCCTCGAGCAAGTCCTCCGCCGCTGTCGTCATTTTGGGCACATAATCGGCAAGTTCGGAGGACCGAAAGAGTGGCGCTACGATTTGTCGTTGCCAGCGCCAGTCAGCGCCCTTTGCCGTCAAAATCCCATCCCCCAGGATTGGGCCGAAAATGCGCTCATCGATATCAGATGACTTGGGGAACTTGGCGCGTTCGTCGAGTAGTACCGTTTTTATCAACTCGGGTTCGGCGAGCCAGACGTACTGACGTCCACCGCCTTTGCCACCGAGCACCGTTATCGGCTGTTGGTAGGCCAAATCGGGTGTCACCCTCAGTGGGTTTCGCACGAGCTTGTAGAGGAACTCGGGCAGGCTCAATGTTCGCTGGGCCGGTGCCACGGTTGGTGGATAAAGCGGCGGGTCGTCGAGCACGGTGTAGTTGGAGATCGTCATTTCTTCCCTCGGACGCGATGTCGTCCTTGGGCTGATTATACCCGAATGTCGCGAGGTCAGTACATGTTGAAAACGTTTCAGCCGACTAACAAATGTCGCTCTCGTCACGGGCCCAATTCACTTCTCGCCAAAATTGCCGTTTCTTATCTCCAATGGGAATCCCCGATTTTGTCGATTGGTGCTAGCAAGCCTTTTCCTCGGCAGTTTGAAGCCGCTTACACCGTTTTTTGGCACCAGAACTGATACATATCGTCAAAAGCCCTCGGATTGGCCTCTTCGAATGCTTGCCAGTTTTCGAGCAGGCCAGGCCAGGGATCGTCGGGATAGGCGTCTGCGAACAGTTCGAGGACGTGCGGCTGGGCTGCAAAACCACGAAATTCCAGTCCATTCTCGTCGAGCAAGTCGGAAATCTCCGGGATTGTAAACTGCACCTCGCTTTGGTGTAGTACCAGGTCGCGGAACCCGCTAAGGGAATAGAAATCGACCGATCGGCGCAAGTCTGCCTCGCCGGCCTCCGGCTCCGGCCGCGCGAGCATTTGATCGCGATACTGACGCGCCAGGTCGTCTGTGCACGCCGGGCCCGGATAGTCGGCCTCGTCTCTGAGCTCAATGATGTTGCGGCGCGAAGTGCGACTGTAGAGCCCGACGAGCATCAATCCGCCCGGTTTGAGACAACCCAGTAGGCTGCGCCATCCGGCCGACGGATCGTCCATGTGATGGAGTACCCCGACGCTTTCAATGATGTCGAAAGATCGTCCCATGGCCCCGATCTCCAGCACGTCTGCCTGGATCAGTTCGATGTTGGCGATGCTATGCCGCCGCACCATGCGTGCTGCATAGCCAAGGCTGGCGCTACTCAAGTCAATGGCGAGCAATTGTGCGTTTTCGCCATAGCCAATGGCCGACCGGCAAACATGCTGGCCCGTTCCTGCACCGGCAATTAAAACGTCGAATGGTTGGTCGAAAAACGCCAAGTCGCGAACCTCGAAATAACGCCCGAGCGCGCCGCGGAGCGCACCCGTTTTCGGGGTATCCAAAGTTTTCCAACGTGGATAGGGGCGCTCCTCGTACTGCGACGCGACGCGCTTCGACGTTGCGTCGCTGATGGTGCCGAAGTTCTTGACGGTCTTGGCCACCGCCGCGATGTCTAGCAACTCATCGCGTTGTGCGACGGCAAAGCTGCGGACCGCGCGAGGGCGAACGTTATCAAGTTCAAGATCAGCCAGGCGGTCTCCCAACAACTCATCAAGGGGGCGATAAAGTAGCAACAAGAGCAGTTTGATCCCCTCATTTGCATCACCCTCGACAAGCGCTTCGGGGTCCAGCGACAGAGCCTCGAGCGCCAGGCGCTCGTCGTCACCGACAGCATGTACGTGCTCGTTGTTGGTGAACTGCGCCGCCAGCGCCAGCGTGAACGTTGTCAACGCGTTATCGCGAAAGCGTTCGCGCGGGAGATCCAGCAAGATTGAGCGCCGTATCGCAGCGATCACGCGCTCGCTGTCGGGTGAGACGTTGATCCCCAGCTCGAGCGAGCGTAGCAGGAGCGCGTTGGTCAATATGCTCGCGGTTCGCTTGGTAACGAGCGAGGCAGCCGTCGCCCGGGGATCGTTTGCGACCTTGTCGACTACCTCGCCCCACGCTGTCGCGTTCTCGAGAACCTGAAAGCCAAGCTTAGCCAACGCCTGATGTGGAATGCCTTCAAAGCCCAGCGCCGTCGACAAACCCGCCGCGTCGATCTGCTCAACCGACAGGACGGGGCGCCGCGCGGTCAACTGAGCAAGTCGGGCCCCGGCCTCGCGCAGGCGAGGCTTGCGTGCCAACGCCATTGTGAGGTGGGCTGCAGCCGCGTCAAATTCGCCCAGCCGCTCGAGCACGACCGCGAAGTTGTGGTGATGTGACGCATTACGTGGTTCCGCCTCGAGCGCGTTTTCGAAAAGCGCGCGCGCTTTGGCATAGTCGCCGGCCTGAGCGGCCCTAAGCCCAAGCTCGGACCAGTTGGTTTGGCGTTTGTTTGGCTTGTTGCGCGCCGCCATGTGTAGACCCTCTCGCGCCTTGCTCGGGAAAAAGCTATTGGTGCTGGCTACCCGATAGCCTATGTCAAGCCATGGACACAAACCGCGCAAACAATACTATCCAGTGTGATCGCCCCTATATGAATAAAACGACTTGATTTGGCGGCGCGAGTTCTTATCAATTTTGGTGGTTTGGCGCGGTCATGACCGCTGGACAGCGCCGGGATATGAGGCAAACCTGAATAGGGGGATGCACAGTTGGGTGCAGGTCGAGTGGCGGCTCGGACAAGGCGTCAAGGGCTCGCAACGCCACCAGAGGGCAAGCGAGCCAATGATCGCCTGAGCAGGGCGGTACATCGCAATCGCCGTTTTACCAAGGAGGGCATGCGGGAGCGGCTCTTCACGCTCGCTTTTCGTGGCCTGGTCTATCCACAGATTTGGGAAGACCCGCTCGTCGATTTGAAAGCGCTCAACGTGCGCCCGAGCGATCGTATCGTCACCATCGCCTCGGGTGGCTGCAATGCCATGAGCTATTTGACCGCCGATCCGGCACGCATCACCGCCGTCGATCTCAACAGGGCACACATTGCCCTCAACAATCTGAAAACGGCGGCAGCGCGCTACCTGCCCAACTACGAGGCCTTTTACCGGTTCTTCGGCGAGGCCAATGCCAGTGCCAATGTGGCGGCCTATCACCGCTATATCGAGGCTTATCTCGATGAGGCGTCGCAGGATTATTGGCAGTCGCGTGATTTGCTCGGCCGACGGCGCATCAATTTCTTTGCCCGCAACGTCTACCGCTATGGACTGCTTGGTACTTTCATTGGTGCCGGCCACATGGTCGCGCGCCTGCACGGTTGCAATCCGCGGCGCATGTTGGAGGCCAACACGCTAGCCGAGCAACGCCAGCTCTACGACGAGGTGCTGGCCCCGTTGTTCCGCAAGCGCCACATTCGTTGGCTCGCCAACAAACCGCTTTCGCTTTATGGCCTCGGCATCCCGCCATCGCAGTTTCGCGCGCTCACGTCGTCGGGCGATGGCGACATGGCGCAGGTCCTCAACCAGCGGCTTCAACGGCTTGCCTGCGACTTCGAGCTCAACGACAACTATTTTGCTTGGCAGGCCTTTGCCCGACGCTACGCCGGCGCCAAAACCGGTGCGCTACCGCCCTATCTTGAGCGCGAAAATTACGAGGTCGTGCGCGATCGGGCCGAGCGGATCATGGTCGAGCACATATCGTTTACCGAGCATCTCGCCCAACAGCCTGATCGCAGTTCGGATTGCTACGTTCTGCTCGATGCCCAGGACTGGATGACCGATGCCCAATTGGCCGAGCTTTGGTGCGAGATTACGCGCACCGCGCGGCCTGGCGCTCGCGTCATCTTCCGCACGGCGGCCGAGCCCAGCATCCTGCCGGGTCGCGTGCCGAGCGAGATTTTGCGCCATTGGGCGTATGATCACGAGCAGTGCCGGGCACTTACCCGGCAAGACCGCTCGTCGATTTATGGCGGTTTCCATCTCTACACCTTACGTGGCGACGAAAAATGAACGCCGACACCGCTTCGCCCGCGGCGAGCATGGATCGGATTTATCGCTACCAGCGGTATTTCTATGACGCCACGCGCAAGTATTTCCTGCTTGGGCGTGATCGCCTGCTGACGGACTTGGATGTGCCCGAAGGTGGCACAATTCTCGAGATCGGTTGTGGCACCGGACGTAACCTGATCCATGCCGCAAAGCGTTATCCGGCGGCGAAACTTTTTGGGCTCGACGTCTCGCGCGTCATGCTGGAGACGGCGGAACGTTCGGTTGCCCGCGCCGGCCTCGCCGATCGCATTACTCTGCGTGAGGCCGATGCCACGCACTTCGACGCCGAGCAACTGTTCTCAATCAGCCATTTCGATCGCGTGTTCATCTCGTACGCAATTTCGATGATTCCTGTTTGGCGTGACGTCCTGCCGCGCGCCGCCGACGCGATTGCACCCCGAGGGGCGATCCTCATCGTCGATTTCGGTCAGCAGGAAGATCTGCCGGCCGCATTCAGGTCGGTGCTGTTTGCTTGGCTTTCTCGATTTCACGTGACCCCGCGCGCGGACCTCGAGGCCGAACTGTGCAAGGTCGCGACTGCCAGTGAACTCGATCTCGCGTTCACCCGGCTCTATCGGGGATACGCCAATTACGCCGTATTGCGGCGGCCTTAACCCGTTCGCACGAAGCTACGAATACTACGTACCCGCACAATAGCCCGTATGTTTACAATTTGTTGGCAGCAATCTCCGTATTCTCTTGGTTTCTGAACGATCACGCGAAAACTTCTTGATTGGTTGCTGCGTATGACAATCAGACTTCGGCGGCGATTGGCGGCCTCGGTGCTCTTGGCGGCGCTCTTTGGGCTCGCGCTCGGCGCATTCGGCGGCCTGACACCATTTCTCGATGTTTTTGCCCACCTGACGGGCCACTTCATCGGTGCAGCGATCGGCGGGCTGATCGCGCTGGCATGGCCGCGCCGGGCCTTCGCCATTCTGGGAGCCGCCGCGATCGCGACACTGGCAATTCACGCCAGCCAGGCGGCGCGCGGCCAGATCCCGACCGGCGACTCCGATGGGCACTTCGCGAGTTTGTCCGGCGACGCTCTTAAGATCGTGAGCTTCAACACCTGGCACGGTCATGGCGATCATCAACGCATCGCCTCGTTCCTTGAGCGTGAAAAGCCCGACCTCGCCATTCTCTATGAGTTCGGCCCTCCCAAGCGTCCGCTCCTTGCAGCGCTAAAGCAGCAGTTTCCCTATCAAGTCGGCTGTGCCGAGCGTTGGTACTGCTCGGTCGTCATGCTGTCGAAGCGGCCGTTTACACGCTCCGGCACCGACAGTCGTGACATCGGACCGAGCCCCCCTTGGTTTGGGCCGAGTTTTCATTCGGCGGCCGACCGTTGACCGTTATCGGCGCCCACATCATGGGGCCTCAGGTCGGGCCTCGCGGACACGTCAAAGAACTCGATTTCGTTGCACGCATGGTGCGGCGCGTGCCTGGCCACGTCATCTTTGCCGGTGATTTGAATGCCACGCGGTGGGGTCGCTCGCTGGCGCGCTTCGGGCAGCGCTCCGGGCTTCAACACATGGACCGGTTTCTGCCGAGCTGGCCGGCCGGCTGGCGCGGTTGGCCGCAGCTGGCAATCGATCATTTCTATGTCTCTCGCGACATCAAAGTGAGCGATGTCCATCTTGGTCCCGAAGCCGGTTCGGATCACTTACCGCTGGTGGGATATTTTCAAACCCGTTCAACAGGAACGCGGCTCACAAGCCGAGCTAACCGGAGCACCGCTTTTTCCGCTCGACCTTGAGCTCACGATTGATGTCGTCGCTGAGCGCGATGATTTGCCCAACCCGTTCGGCTGAAATGTCTTTGACTTTGCTCGGTGCCAGGACTCTGCGGGCTTGCGCGGTTTCAGCAATGCCCGCGCTCAACTGCGAGCAAGTCAGTTGGCCCCGCGTCGAGCGATAGGCAAACTGACGCACGCCGGACGCGTACTCCTCGGTGCTTGGCGTCTGTGCGATCCACTGGCGCTGCGGATCCTCCTGCATTGCGTCCAGGCGCGCAAGGCGCTGCTGGACGCAAGCGCCTGAATCGTCGAGGCAAAATTTGCTAGGACCCGCGGAGCAACCGGTGAGAGCCGGCGCGGCCACCAATGCCAAGAACGCCACCCTAAACAGTGTGCCCCCTAACGCCATCGGTTGCCTTGTTCTCCGCTCTGAGTAGCCCGCCACCAAGGCACGCGTGCGCCCGCCTCTCAATGACCTCGCACTTTGTTCTAACAAAGACCATATTGGCCAGGTGCCAACCGGACGGA
>JAUVMS010000133.1 GCA_030600135.1 Hyphomicrobiales bacterium
CTGGTCGCGTGGATTGTCGATGCTTGGCATGCGCGGCGACTTTCCGTCCATTGCGCGGGCGCGAAAACATTCTTCGATTGACCTAAAGGGAAAACAAATCGCTAATGGGTCTTGCAAGGAAAAAGTGGCCCGGTTCGCAACACCATGACTTGCCGCGTACTTTGGATCTCTTGACGGTTACGGCAGTATTGGCCACGCGCCTCTCATGCGTTGGCTGCAGAAACCAAACAAACCGCCGCGCCGCGCCGCGTAGCGTAGCTTTGCCGTCGCTCAACAGCGTCCCGGAAACGATAGGGAGGTGCAGTTGGTCTCACTCGATGACGCCAAACAAAACGGTGTGATCCTGCTCGATGGTGGCATGGGCCAGGAACTGCGCAAGCGTGGTGGGACCGGGGATTCCTCGCTTTGGTCGGCGCAGGTGCTGCTCGATCAACCCAGCATGGTTCAAGAGGTCCACGAAGACTATATTCGCGCCGGGGCCAAGGTGATCACCACGAACACCTATGCGACCGTGAAGCATCGCATGCAAGAGACCGCCGGCCTCGGCGCGCGGTGGTCCGAGGTGATGACGCTTGCCGGCCAATTGGCGCAAAGGGCACGCGAGGCATGCGGAGAGAAAGTTCTAATCGCCGGCTCCCTGCCGCCGCTTCGTGGCAGCTACCGCCCCGAACTGGTCGGGCCCTATGAGGAGATCGAGCCGATCTACCGTGAGCATGTCGAGGCCCTCGAACCGTTTGTTGATTTGTTCGTGTGCGAAACCATGTCCAGTGCGGCGGAGGCCTATGCCGCTGCCCATGCTGCGGCTGCCTCAGGCAAACCGGTCTGGGTATCGTGGACGCTGAAGGACGACGGATCGAAAATTCTCCGCAGTGGCGAGACAATTGCCGAGGCATGGTCGGCGCTCGCAGGCCTTCCCATCGCGGCCACCCTCGCGAACTGTTGCGCGCCTGAAAGCATTTCGGCCGCCATGACCGAATTGTTGGGAACCGGGGCCCAGTTGGCAGGTGGCTATGCCAACGGATTTTCCTCGATCCCCGAAAACTGGTCGATCAAGGACGGTGTCTCGAAGTTGGGCACGCGGCGCGATCTCGATCCCGACGGGTATTTGAAGCACGTGCAAGATTGGCGCGAGGCCGGTGCCGGCATCATTGGCGGATGTTGCGAGGTGGGCCCGGCCCACATCGCGCGTATCAGCGAGGCGCTCAAGGCGGCCTAGGCCGTGTGGGTAGGAGGACGCAAGCAACATGTCGATGCAAGACCAGGTTGATCGACTCACCACGAAGTACGTGACCGCTTTTCAGCAAGGTGACGCGCAAGCCTGTAGCGATTGCTACACCGACGACGCGCTCTACCTCGCCTGTGGCATGGCCGCGGTCAAGGGCCGTCAGGCGATCAAGGCGCTTCACGAGGAGATCTTCGAGAGCGATTTTGAGCTCATCGGCCTGGTTACGACCAAAGTGGAAAGCGATGGCAATCTGGCCTATGCGCTGCAGGATTTGCAGGCCAAACAGGGCAATACCTCGGTGATGCTGGTTCTTAGGCGCGATGATGCGGGCAGCTGGCGAATTTGCGCTGAGGCCGAAGTCGCGGCCTAGGCATGCTGGGCCAGTCATCCGTGGGCCGGGCGGGGGCACCTCGGTAAACGTGCCGCGCTAGCCAGCGTTGACTTTCGCCCGCGGATCGCCCACAAGGACGCCAAATCTTGAAAGGCTTGATTTTGTCGAGCCACTGCCTGGCACATGACATCGCGTTTCGCGGGATCGGGAGGTCAGGGGGGCAACGCCCGTCAGCGAGGGTTCGCTCGCGGGCGTGATTTGCGTTGCGACAATGGCAATGGTTTTCGGTTGATGCGGCAATCGAGGGTGGATGATGTTTGAATCGCTTTCCGATCGGCTTTCTGGCGTCCTCGATGGGTTGACCCGGCGTGGTTCGCTCAGCGAGGGCGATGTCAATCAGGCGATGCGCGAGGTGCGCCGGGCTTTGCTCGAGGCTGACGTTTCGCTCGAGGTGGCGCGAGATTTCGTCAAACGCGTCGGCGAGCAGGCCATTGGCCAAGAAGTTGTGAAGTCGGTCACACCCGGCCAGATGGTGGTCAAGATCGTGCATGACGAGCTCGTCGCGACGTTGGGCTCGCAGGCGGAGACGATCGACCTCAGGGCCGAGCCACCGGTCGCGCTGATGATGGTCGGACTGCAAGGCTCGGGCAAGACGACGACCACCGCCAAAATCGCCAAGCGACTGACGGATCGCGACAAGAAGAAGGTGTTGATGGCCTCGCTCGATACGCGGCGACCGGCAGCGCAGGAGCAATTGCGGGTACTGGGCGAGCAGACCGAGATCAAAACGTTGCCGATCATTGCTGGTCAGACACCGACACAGATTGCCGAACGCGCCATCAATGCCGCCCGCCTCGGCGGCTATGACGTCGTGATCCTCGATACCGCCGGGCGCATCCACGTGGATGACGCGCTGATGGCGGAAACCGAGGAGATTCGCGATATCGCGCAGCCGCAGGAAACTTTACTGGTGGCGGACTCGCTCACCGGACAGGACGCTGTCAACGTGGCGCGATCGTTTGACGAGCGCGTCGGGATCACCGGTATCGTCCTGACCCGCGTCGATGGCGATGGGCGGGGCGGTGCCGCGCTTTCCATGCGTGCCGTCACCGGCAAGCCGATCAAGCTCATCGGAACGGGCGAGAAATGGGATGCGCTCGAGGATTTTCATCCCGATCGTATCGCCAGCCGCATCCTCGGCATGGGCGACGTCGTCTCGCTGGTCGAAAAAGCCGCTGAGACAATCGACGCCGAGAAGGCCGAAGCCATTGCGCGCAAAATGCGAAAGGGCGCATTCGACCTCGACGACCTCGCCGAGCAGCTCCAGCAAATGCAGCGGATTGGTGGCATGTCGAGCGTCCTCGGTATGCTCCCCGGTGTCGGCAAGATGAAAAAGCAGATGAATGCCGCCAATCTGGACGAGGGCATCATCAAGCGCCAAGCGGCAATAATTTCCTCGATGACACGGAGGGAGCGCCGATCCCCCAAAGTGTTGAATGCATCGCGCAAGAGGCGGGTTGCCGCCGGGTCCGGCACAACGGTGCCAGATATCAACAAGCTGTTGAAGATGCACCGCCAGATGGCCGACATGATGAAAAAGCTGGGGCGCAACAAGAGCATGCTTGGAAAGCTATTCGGCGGCGGCGGTGCGGAGATGCCGGCGCCTGAGGATCTCGGCAAGGGCGGTGCCCGGGGTGGCTTGCCGACTGGGATGCCGGCCCTACCGCCCGGCGGCTTGCCTGGTTTGGGGGGCGGTCTTCCGGGCTTGGGCGGCGGCGGACTGCCACCTGGCTTGCCAGGCTTGCCGGGTGCCAAGAGGAAGAAAAAATAACATGGCGCCCAAATTGGAGACCGAGCGGCTCTCCTTGAGGGCCTGGCGCAAAAACGATTTTGCTCCATATGCGCAGTTTTGTGCGGACGAAAATATGATGACGTATGTCGGCGGCACGAAATCCCTGGCCGAGGCTTGGACCAATTTTTGCGCCATGATTGGCGAGTGGTCGGTGCGCGGCATGGAGACCTTTGCCGTCGAGGAGCGGGCAAGTGGCGCGACGGCGGGCTACGCCGGTTTGTGGTTTCCCATCGACCTCGAGGAGCCCGAACTCTGTTGGAGTTTGTTCCAAGGTTTTCATGGCAAGGGCTATGCGCAAGAGGCGGCGCGCAGGGTGCAGGTTTGGGCAGCCGAGGATTTGGATTTGCCGCCCCTGATGAATTTCGCCCATCCAGAAAATATCGCCTCACACAAAGTTGCCAGGCGGCTCGGTGCCACCTGTCTCGGCGAAACGACACTGCGCGGCGCCCCACGGCTCTTTTTCCGCCATGCCGATATCGGATTTGGTGATGGTGCCTGAATTGGAAACCGAGCGAGTCCGGATGAGAGCGTGGCAAAACGCGGACTTCGAGCCGTTCGCGGCGTTCTGCAGCGATGAAGAAAGTGCGCGTTTCATTGGTGGTGTTTGCCCACGTGACGATGCGTGGCGGCGCATGGCGGCGATCGTCGGCCATTGGGCACTGCGCGGATATGGCTTTTGGGCGCTGGAAGATAAAGCGAGCGGGCGGTTTGCGGGCTATGCCGGGCTTTGGTTTCCCGAAGGCTGGCCCGAGCCGGAGGTTGGCTGGGGTTTGCTCAGGGAGTTTCAAGGCCGTGGATTGGTCACGGAGGCGGCGGAGCGGGCGCGGGCTTTTGCCTATGAAGAGCTCGGCTGGCCGACCGCCATCAGCTGCATTGCAAACGAAAACGTGGCGTCAATCCGGGTCGCAGAGCGGCTCGGTGCGCAGCGTGAGAAGCAAATCGAACTCAGAGGGTGGGAGGTTGCGATTTATCGCCACCCCTCGCCATCGCAACTCATCGACTGAATTTGGATCAACAAGGAGCAAATAACTCATGTCACTGAAAATCAGGCTGGCCCGTGGCGGGGCCAAGAAGCGACCCTACTACCGCATCGTCATTGCCGATTCGCGCAGCCCGCGCGACGGTCGATTCATCGAGCGGGTCGGGGCGTACGATCCGCTCTTGCCGAAGGATCACGACGACCGCATCAAACTCGACGAGGAGCGGATCAAGCATTGGCTGAGCGTCGGTGCGACACCGACCGATCGCGTGCACAAATTCCTAGATGCGGCCGGTCTCCTAAAGCGTGATGCGCGCAACAATCCCAAAAAGGCCTTGCCAGGCAAGAAGCGCCAAGAGCGCGAGGAAGCGGCACGCCAAGCCGCCGAGGAGGCGTCCGCAGCGGCCGAGTGAGGCGGAGCAGCCGCGGCCAGCTAAATCGGATGGCGGCGCGCGCCAGAACAAAGCTCGGTAGTCGCCTTCATGCTCTCTAACGAGAAATGCGAAGGATGGCCACGCCCGCAATCGTGGTCATTGTCGCCACCAGTTTGATCAGGTTGAGCCGCTCTTTGAGTAATACCACACCTATGAGGAGCGCGAAAATGATGCTCGTCTCGCGCAGCGCCGTGACCAACGCGATCGGCGCTTGCGTGAAGGACCAGACAACGAGCGCGTAGGCGAGAAATGAGGCGCCACCGCCGACAATGGCAAATTTTCGTCCGTCCGTGAAAATGTGGCGGATGGCATCTGGGCGCACGACGGTGACGATGGCCGCCATTGCAGCCGCATCGACCAATGTCAGCCAGGCATAAAAGCCGACCGCGGTGCCGGCGGCGCGGGCGCCCAAACCATCGCATATCGAATAGCTGGCGATGAAACAGCCGGTTATTAGTGCGGTGAGGCCGGCCATGGGGTTGCGTGACCCGTCGCCACTGCGAACCAAAACCAGGCTCATGATGCCAAGCCCGATGATGGTGATGGCGAGGATTTCCGGTGGTGAGAGGTCGACACTCAACACCGTGACGGAGACAGCGGCAACAATCAGTGGTGCTGATCCGCGTGCGATTGGATAGACCTGTGTCAGATCGCCGATGCGATAGGAATAGGCGAGGAACAGTTGATACCCCAAATGCAAGACAATGCCACCGGCAAGATAGGGAAGAGATTCGGCGTTCGGCAACGGCACGAAAAACAAGCAGGCGATTGCGAACGGCGCATGGCCGATGACCACCGCGGCGACGCTCTGGAGCTTGTCGCCAGTTCCCTTGACCATCCCGTTCCAACAGGCGTGCAGGAGGGCCGCCAACAGAACGACGAGGAATACGTTTGTGCTCATGGCGCTGACTTTTGGAGCCTGATCGCTTTCGGTGGAACCACCAATTGCGTTAATCGGACCCTAACCTTGAAATGGAACGTGCCACCCGTTGAACATTGGCAAGGAACCTAGTTGGGATCACTGGTGATGTCCAGACGTCTAGATGTCTCGGTTGTGGTTGTGCGCTCATGAACAAGGCGCATTTGGTTTGTCTCGGACATATCTCGGGTGCCCACGGCATTCGTGGCGAGGTGCTGATCAAGTCCTACACGCAAGCGCCTGCAGACATCGCGACCTATGGCGTGCTCCACGATGAGGAGAGCAAGCGGGCGTTCGAAATCATGTCCGCGCGCGTCAGCAAAAAGGGGGTAGTGGCCAGTATCCGGGGTATTACCGACCGCAACGCAGCCGAAGAGCTAAAGGGCGTGAGCCTCTACGTGCCGCGCGATGTGTTGCCGGAGAGCGCAAGCGGCGAGGACGATTGGTATCATTGCGACTTGATTGGGCTCGATGCCGTCCGTCCAGACGGCCAAACACTGGGACAAGTTGTGACCGTACAGGACTTCGGCGCCGGCGATCTCTTGGAAGTCAGACTCTTGGGACATCGGCGGACAGTGTTTGTACCGTTTACCAAGGATAACGTGCCGGACATCGATTTGGCGGGCGGGCGGCTCGTGGTCGATCCGCCGCCGGGTCTGCTCGATGAAGATTGATCTGTGGCGGAATTCGCCAAGCCGATCGCTGCTCACCTGCGTAACAAGGCAACGCCGGGCGGAACTTGGCGTGCGACGTCGATGTTAAAAATGTTGTTCACTGACAAGGTTCTTACCGATAATCGCATCCGCCGTTGTTGAAATGAATGATACAATTGGCCCGTCGTTCATCTTTGGCGGAAGCGCCCATGCAGGAGACTGCGCCACGTTTGCCATTTCGCTTGCGCGAGCGCCTACGAGCGCTGCCGACGGTCAATTTGCGCGCGATTTGGCCGGAGCGATCGCGGTCCAGGTTGCGCCGGTGGCTAAGGGCCCGCCTATCGGACAAATGGCGCGACCGTATTGAATGGCTAGTTGCTGCCGGCACCGAGGGTTATCCGCGACCCGTACAACGCCGCCTCAGAATTCTCAACGTCATGTGCTACCTCATCGCGGTAGCCACGCTTGGATACGCCTTCCAGTACATTCTTATGGGCTATCAGACGTTCAAGCCGGTCATCTGGATTAACTTCGGACTTGTCGTCGTCGCCCTCGCAGTTCCACTCGCCCACCGGTTTAGCGAAATCGCAGGTGGGTTGATGATCGCTTTCGCCGAGTTTGCAGCGTTAACGGCCTTTACTGCCTATCTTGGACGTCCCGCCGGTATTCAATTGCAACTCATTGTCGGTGCCGCCGTGCCGTTCTTTATTCTGGGCCTAGGTCGACCATGGCTCACGTTTTCGATCGTCGTTTTTAGCTTCGTGCTGCACTTGGTGGCTTGGTTCGGTTTTTCGCGCCATGATGCCATCATCCCTGTCGATAGTGCGACGTTGGCCGGCATCTATGTGGGGGCGACGGTGACGACGTTCGTCCTGATCTCGGCGACGGTCTATTATGCGTTCCAATTGGCCGAACGTGCGCAGGAGGAAGCGGATTCGCTGCTCCGCAACATCCTGCCCGATAGTGTCGCCGAGCGCCTCAAGGATAATCCCGATGCCGGGATTGCTGACGGCTACGACGATGCAACGGTTTTGTTCGTCGATCTCGCCGGTTTCACCCCGCTTTCGCAAGAGCTTGGACCGCCTGAAACCGTGCGCTTGCTCAACACAATCGTGACCGAATTTGACCATATTGCGCGTCGCCACGGGGTCGAGAAAATCAAGACCATCGGCGATGCCTATATGGCCGTTGCAGGTGTGCCCGAGGTGGTCGATGATCATGCAGAGCGCATTGCGCTCACGGCACTTGATATGCGAAAGGCCATTGCACGGTTCACGCGTGAGCTGGACGTCGACGTCAATGTGCGTATCGGTCTTGCATCGGGCCCGCTCATGGCCGGGATCATCGGGATGTCCAAGTTTTCCTATGACATTTGGGGAAGCACGGTAAATCTCGCGGCACGCATGGAAAGCCATGGTGTGATCGGCAAGATCCAAGTGCCCAGCAATGTCAAGCAAAGGCTCGATGACGAGTTTCTTTTCGAGCGTCGCGGCATGGTCGAGGTCAAAGGTGTCGGTTGGCGCGAGACGTGGTTTCTCGAAGGCACAGCAGGCGATGATCCGCCGGACCAGCCAACGTGACGATCGATTGCTATTCCAGGCTCACCGAATGAGGATGATTGGACCATGGCAAGCCGCCGCCGGGCCATGGTTTGTCCTTTTCAAACTAGAGGCTAGTTTCAGCCCAAGGATGGTCGTGTAGGGCCCCACCCTGACTATCCGTAGACTGATTATTGTTTGAAGTACAGACCACCACATTTATGTGAGATCGAGGTTTGACATCTGTGTTTCCACAAACAAAGAACGACGCCGACCGTCTGGGCCGTGATCC
>JAUVMS010000286.1 GCA_030600135.1 Hyphomicrobiales bacterium
CCAAGTTGGAGGCGCTGGCCGACACACTCGACCAGGTGCACGAGGGAGCATGGACCTTGGGTGGTGGTTTGATTACTGCCGATGGGCGGGACATTGTCCTGATCCGTGAATCGGGACGGTCGGGGCTGCCGGAAATCACCCTTGAGCCAGGCCAAGTGGCAATCTGGGATCGGCGTTTTGACGTACAACTCGATGAATGTGCTGGCGGTGCCGTTGCGGTCGGCCCGTTGGGCGGAACCGGCTTCAAGACGGTCTGCGACCAACTTGGTGTGCGGCCGCAGGTACCCCGGTCCGCGGCCATCGTGCTGCCCTGCTTTCGATGCGGTGATGAAATCGTAGCTGTGCCGCAATTGGATTTTCCCGCGATACCAACATCAAAACCTGGAGCTGAAGATGAGACTATTGGCCTATACAAGTCACGGTTTGCCAACACCAATTGTCTCATTTCAATAGCCGGTGTGAGTGGAAAATCTGCTGTGAAATGCGCCGGTTAAGGAATTGTTACGACACAAAGTGAAAGGTGGGTGACTTGGCAAACCGATTGCACCCACCTATGTTCCGTTCAGGTCTGCTTAGCAGTACGAGACGTACCGAGCAGTCATTCGCCCAACTTCAGATTGGGTCATATCAACAAGGACCCGCGAATGAATTCCAATTTCCGTAACTTTGCGATTTGGGTCATCATCGGACTTCTTTTGATCGCCTTGTTCAACCTGTTCCAGAACTCGAACCAGGGCACGCGAACGAGCGACCTTGGATATACTCAGCTCCTGGGCGAGGTTGAAGCGGGCACCATCAAAGAAGTCGTCATCTCCGGCAATCGCATTCGTGGTCATCGCGCTGACGGCTCCTCGTTTCAAACTTATGCGCCTGATGATCCAAAACTTATCGAGCGCCTGCACGAGAAGGGCGTAAACATCAAAGCGCGTCCCTCGGACGAAGAAGGCATGACGCTTTTGAGTGTTTTGGTGTCCTGGTTCCCCATGCTGCTGCTCATCGCCGTGTGGATCTTCTTCATGCGCCAAATGCAGTCCGGTGGTGGCCGGGCCATGGGATTCGGCAAGTCCAAAGCCAAGTTGCTGACGGAGAGCCACGGCCGGGTAACGTTTGATGACGTGGCCGGCGTCGACGAGGCCAAGGAGGAATTGCAGGAGATCGTCGAGTTTCTTGGCGATCCGCAAAAATTCCAACGGCTCGGTGGACGCATTCCCCGCGGCGCCCTTGTGGTCGGCCCTCCAGGCACCGGTAAGACGCTGCTCGCGCGGGCAATCGCCGGCGAGGCCAATGTGCCGTTCTTTACCATCTCGGGTTCCGATTTCGTCGAGATGTTCGTCGGCGTCGGCGCCAGTCGTGTCCGCGACATGTTCGAGCAAGCCAAGAAGAACGCGCCCTGCATTATTTTCATCGACGAGATCGACGCTGTCGGGCGTCATCGTGGCGCCGGTCTCGGCGGCGGCAACGATGAGCGCGAGCAAACGCTCAATCAGTTGCTTGTCGAGATGGATGGCTTTGAGTCCAATGAAGGCGTTATCCTAATCGCCGCCACCAACCGTCCGGACGTTCTTGACCCCGCACTGCTGCGACCAGGTCGGTTCGATCGCCAGGTCGTCGTGCCACGACCCGACATCATCGGCCGCGAGAAGATCCTCAAGGTTCATGTCCGCAAGGTGCCGCTCGCGCCAGATGTCGATATGCGCGTGATCGCCCGCGGTACACCGGGCTTTTCAGGCGCCGATCTGGCCAACCTGGTTAACGAGGCCGCGCTCCTGGCGGCACGCCGCTCCAAGCGCTTGGTGACGCAGCTCGAGTTCGAGGACGCCAAGGACAAGGTCATGATGGGCGCCGAGCGCCGCTCAATGGTCATGAGCGAGGAGGAAAAACGACTGACCGCCTATCACGAAGGTGGTCATGCCCTCGTCGCCATGTATCAGGAGGCATCCGACCCGATCCACAAGGCGACGATTATCCCGCGCGGCCGCGCTTTGGGCATGGTGGTGCGCTTGCCTGAGCGTGATCTGATCTCCGTTACTCGTGCCCGACTGAAGGCCGATCTCGCGGTTGCGATGGGCGGTCGGGTCGCAGAGGAAGTGATCTTTGGCTACGAGAAAGTGACTTCTGGTGCCTCCCAGGACATCAAGATGGCGACGCAGATCGCACGCGCCATGGTGACCCAGTACGGCATGTCGGAAAAGCTCGGCCCCCTCGCCTATGGCGACAACGAGGAGGAGGTTTTCCTCGGCCATTCGATCACGCGCACTCAAAACCTCTCTGAAGATACCCAAAAGATGGTCGATAGTGAGATTCATCACCTCGTTGACGAGGGCTACGATACCGCTCGCGTCATCATCACGGAGCGCTTGGACGAGCTTCACATCATTGCCAACGGTCTTCTCGAATACGAGACGCTTTCCGGCAAGGAAATCCGGGATCTGCTCGATGGCAAATCCCCGATCCGCGAGGACTTGGATGACACGCCGTCGACACCCAGATCTTCGGCCGTGCCGAGCGCCGGGCGCACCCGCACCGACACCAGCGGCGGCGAGGAGCCGGGCGACATGGAGCCGCAGCCAACCTAGCAGCCGCCGCCAACCTAGCAGGCCGTAGCATTGCTGAATCTGGACGCGTCACCTTCATCGAGGGTGGCGCGTTTGCATATCGGTGCGCTGCAAATATCTGCCGCCGAGCTCTGTTATCCGCTGGCCCTTGGTGACCAGAATGTTCCTAAGCCAATTGATGAGCTTCGATATCGTGCGGAATTGAGGGGGGCGCCGGGCGCCGGCGATTGGCAACCACGCGCCGCACCAAGAAAGGTTTGCAGTGACAAAACTTTATCTGCGCCCCGTCGGCATTGCGGTGGCTCGTGATGCGGCCACCAAGAATGCCAACAAACTAGGACTGCCGCTTTGTGGCACGGCTCTGGCCTTCACCGGCGCGGAAATCTTTGAACGCAGCGGCAACACCATTCAGCGACACGGATTGTTCTCGATCGAAGAGTTGCAGCGTCGCGAGTTGACGCAGGTACATGGCCGAGAACAGGTCGCCGCATGGCTCACTGTACTCACGCGTCCGCGCAAATCCATTTGTGGGCTGCCGGCCGAGCGCCCGCAGATCATGGGCATCGTCAATGTCACGCCCGATAGCTTTTCCGATGGCGGACAACTGGCCAATTCTGAGGCCGCCATCGCCCATGCCCTCAGGCTCGAAGATGCCGGCGCGAGCATCCTCGATATCGGTGGCGAGTCGACAAGGCCAGGCTCCGACCCCGTCGCTCTTGACGATGAGCTTGCCCGTGTACTGCCGGTTATCGAGGGGCTGGCCGGGCGCTGCCAGGCCAAAACATCCGTCGACACGCGCAAGGCCGAAGTTATGCGGCGCGCGATCGAGGCGGGCGCCGACATGCTCAATGACGTTTCAGCTCTCACCTATGATCCGTCGAGCCTCGAAGTCGTTGCCCAAAGCGGCAAACCGGTCATCTTGATGCATGCCCTCGGCGACCCCAAGACGATGCAGCAGGACCCGAAATACGACGATGTCTTGCTCGACATCTACGATTACTTGGAGGCCCGAATTGCAGCTTGCCGCGCTGCCGGCGTTCAGCCTGATCGCCTAATCGCCGATCTCGGCATAGGATTTGGCAAGACTTTGCAGCACAATCTCGTTCTATTGGCCGGACTGAGCATGTTTCACGGTCTGGGCGTGCAATTGATGCTGGGAGCCTCGCGCAAGCGGTTCATCGGCGCATTGACCGGCGAACAGATCGCGAATCGCCGCGTTGCGGGTTCCGTCGCGGCGGCGCTGGCCGGCGTAGCGCAGGGTGTACAACTCATTCGCGTCCACGATGTCACCGAGACACACCATGCCCTGACCGTGTGGCAATCCATCGTTGAAGCCAGTCGTTAGTTAACCTTGAAAGAGCAACCGGACAGTTTGTGCACTACAATGTAAGGATTGCACACAATTTTTGAACCGTTAATTGGGCCCGGCGCGGTCAAATCGCTGCGGGCATAGTGTAAGAATTGGCTCCAGCGGACACTCAAATGGGACACGGTGGCTGAGGGGAAAATCATGGTTCGCAAATATTTTGGAACCGACGGCATTCGCGGACTGGCGAACACGCCGCCCATGACATCCGAATCGGCGCTGCGCGTCGGCATGGCTGCGGGCAAGCTTTTCACCAACGGCAATCATCGCCATCGGGTGGTGATCGGCAAGGATACCCGCCTGTCCGGTTACATGATTGAGTCTGCGCTTGTTTCGGGCTTTACCGCCGTCGGCATGGACGTGTTCCAGTTGGGTCCGATGCCAACTCCGGCCGTTGCCATGCTCACCCGCTCCCTGCGGGCCGATCTTGGTGTCATGATTTCAGCTTCGCACAATCCCTATAGCGACAACGGCATCAAGCTCTTCGGTCCCGATGGTTACAAATTGTCCGACGAGACCGAGCTCAGCATCGAAAAACTGATGCAGGGCAATACCGCCGAGCTTCTCGCGGATCCTGAGCGTATTGGTAGGGCGCGGCGCGTCGACAGTGCCCAGGAGCGCTACATCGAGTTCGCCAAGCGCACACTGCCGCGCAACTTGAGCTTCGAGGGGCTGCGCGTTGTTATCGATTGCGCCAATGGCGCTGCATACAAGGTGGCACCGCTGGCGCTTTGGGAACTTGGTGCCGAAGTCGTGCAGTTGGGCGTCGAACCTGATGGCACTAACATCAACTATGAGTGCGGCTCTACCGCGCCCGAGGCGCTTTGCAACAAGGTGCGCGAGGTCCGGGCCGACATTGGGATCGCGCTCGACGGAGATGCCGATCGCGTCATCATCGCTGACGAGCACGGCAACATCGTCAATGGCGACCAGTTGATGGCCGTTATTGCCGAATCGTGGCAGCGGCGCGGTCGACTGGCGGCCGGCGGCGTGGTGGCGACCGTGATGTCCAACCTGGGGCTTGAACGCTACCTGGAGGGGCTGGGCCTGACGCTGGAGCGCACCCCCGTTGGTGATCGCTATGTTGTCGAGCATATGCGCAAGCATGGCTTCAACGTCGGCGGAGAGCAGTCCGGCCATATTGTTCTGTCCGACTTTGCCACCACCGGCGACGGGTTGGTCTCCGCGCTGCAGATATTGGGCGTGGTCGCGCAAAGCGCCAACCCGGTGAGCGAGGTCTGCAATCGCTTCGAGCCATTGCCCCAGGTGCTCGAGAACGTGCGTTATAAGAGTGGCCGCCCGCTCGAGAAAAAGTCGGTTCGCACTGCGATCGACGATGCTCGCGGCGAATTGGGCAAGTCCGGA
>JAUVMS010000233.1 GCA_030600135.1 Hyphomicrobiales bacterium
CCTAATGAGACATTCGCGATCGTCGGCGCCAATGTCGGCTTTCGGATCGCAAAATGGTCGTCCAGCTGCGGTTACCGGTCACGTTGCGTTGCCCCGCTCATGATGCACGATCCATGCGAGCAGCCCGATCACACCGCCGTCTGTGCGATCTTGCTGGGCTCTCCTCTCATTTCCAATTTGCGGACCAGCACATAGAAGACCGGTGTCAGGACGATGCCGAAAAAGGTCACGCCCAGCATCCCGGAGAACACGGCGATGCCGAGCGATTGGCGCATCTCGGCGCCCGCGCCACTCGACAAGACTAGCGGCACGACACCCATGATAAACGCGAAGGACGTCATCAGAATGGGGCGCAGGCGCAGGCGGCTCGCCTCGATCGCCGCCTCGACCAGGCCACGGCCCTGCCGCTCCAGCTCGCGGGCGAACTCGACGATCAGGATCGCGTTCTTGGAGGCCAGTGCGGCCAACAGGAAGAGGCTGATTTGGATGAAGATGTTGTTATCGCCGCCGGTGAGATAAACACCGATCAGCGCCGACAAAATGCTCATGGGCACGATCATGATCACCGCCAAGGGCATGGCCAGGCTCTCGTACTGGGCCGCCAGGACCAAGAACACCAATAAGATACACAGCGGGAAGACAAAGACCGCGGTATTGCCGGCCAGGTTCTGCTGATAGGTGAGCTCGGTCCACTCGAAGGCCATTCCCGGCGGCAAGGTTTCTTCCAGGATCCTGGTGATCGCCGCTTGCGCCTCGCCGCTCGAATAACCTGGCGCGGCGTTGCCGTTCAGATCAGCGGAGCGAAAGGCGTTATAGCGCATGGCCGTGTCAGGACCGAAGGTCTCGGATATGGAGACCACCGAACCTAGCGGCACCATTTGGCCGTCGGCATTGCGGGTCTGTAGCTTTGCAATGCTCTCTGGCGCCGAGCGGAACGGCTTGTCGGCCTGGACGATCACCTGATAGGTGCGGCCGAATTGATTGAAGTCGTTGACGTAGAGCGAGCCGAGATAGATCTGCATGGTGCGGAAGACCTCGTCCACCGGAATGCCCAGGCGCATGGCTTTGGTCCGATCGACGTCGGCGAAGAGCTGTGGCATGTTGACGTTGTAGCTTGAGAACACGCCGGTCAGCTCGGGCGCGGCCCAGGCCTTGGCCAGGACCTGCTTCATGACGTCGTCGAGGGTCTGGTAGCCTTGGTCACTGCGGTCTTGAACCTGCAGCTTGAAGCCGCCGATTGTCCCCAGGCCCTGCACCGGCGGGGCCGGGAATATGGCGACGAAGGCGTCTTCGATGGCGGCGAACTTTTGCTGCAGGCGCTGGGCGATGGCCAGGCCGGACAGGGCAGGATCGCTCCGCTGGTCGAAGTCGTCGAGCGTCACGAAGACGATGCCGGCGCTGGAGCTGTTGACAAAACCATTGATCGATAGACCGGGGAAAGCCACGGAGCTCGCAACACCCGGTTCCTTCTGGGCGATTTCGGACATTTCGCGGATGACCTCTTCGGTCCGCTCCAGAGTGGCGCCCTGGGGAAGCTGCGCGAAGCTCACCAGATATTGCTTGTCCTGAATGGGGATGAAGCCGGACGGCACCATCTGAAAACCCTGATAGGTCGCGCCCAACAACAGGACATAGAGGGTCATCATGATCCCCTTCCGCCCGAGGAAACCGCCCACGCTCTTGGCGTAAAGCGCCGTCGCGCGCCCAAACATTCTGTTGAAGCCTCGAAAGAACCAGCCGAACAGCGCATCCATGGCTCGGGTCAAGAAGTCCTTGGGCGCGTCATGCGATTTGAGGAGCAAGGCGGAGAGCGCCGGGCTCAGGGTCAGTGAGTTTATGGTCGAGATGATCGTCGCAATGGCGATGGTCAGGGCGAACTGCTTGTAGAACTGTCCTGTCAAGCCGCTGAGAAAGGCGATCGGCACGAAGACGCCGATGATGACCAGGGACGTGGCGATGATCGGGCCGGTCACCTCCTTCATGGCGGCAACGGTGGCGTCACGTGGCTTCAAGCCATTGGCGATGTTCCGTTCCACGTTCTCGACGACGACGATGGCGTCATCCACGACGATGCCGATGGCCAGAATCAAGCCGAACAGCGACAACACGTTGATCGAGAAGCCAAAGGTCAGCATCAGCGAGAAGGTGCCGACTATCGACACCGGTACGGCCAGCAGAGGAATGATCGAGGCGCGCCAGGTTTGCAGGAAAACGATGACCACCAGAACCACAAGGGCGAGCGCCTCCAATAGCGTCTTGACCACGGACTTTATGGAATCTTGTACGAAGACCGTCGGGTCATAGACGATGCTGTACTCGACGCCCTCTGGAAAACTGGCTTCCAGGCGTTTCATGGTAGCGCGCACGTCACGGGAGATGTCGAGCGCGTTGGCTCCGGGCGAGGCGAAAATCGGTAAGGCGACGGCGGGCTTGTTGTCGAGCAGGGAGCGAAGCGCGTATTGCTGGGCACCCAACTCGAGGCGAGCCAGGTCGCCCAAGCGCACCACGGTTCCGTCATCGTCTCGCTTGACGATGATCTGGGCGAACTCTTCAACGCTTTGCAGGCGCCCCTTGACGTTGATCGGGAGCTGGACCTGGACCCCCTCGTCATAGGGAGCGCCGCCAATCTGACCGGCCGCCACCTGAATGTTCTGCCGGCGCACCGCATCCACGACCTCGGCCGCAGTCATGTTTCGTTCGGCCACCTCGTCCGGGTTGAGCCAGATGCGCATGGCATAATCGCCGGAGCCGAACAAGCGAACCTGCCCCACGCCACGCACCCGCGCCAACTGGTCCTTGACGTGCAAGGTTGCGTAGTTCCGAAGATAGAGCATGTCGTAGCGCTCATTGGGCGACCTGAGGTGCACCACCATGGTCAGGTCTGGCGAGCTCTTCACGACTGTGACACCGAGTTGTCGCACCACGTCCGGCAGGCGGGGCAAGGCCTGGGAGACCCGGTTCTCCACCTTCTGCTGGGCCAAATCAGGATCGGTGCCGATCTCGAAGGTTACGGTCAGCGAGAGAGTGCCGTCGGTCGTGGCGAGCGAGTTCATGTAAAGCATGCCCTCGATGCCATTGATCTGCTCCTCCAGCGGTGTCGCTACGGTCTCGGCGATGACCGCCGGATTGGCGCCGGGAAATTGAGCCCGGATCACGACCGAGGGCGGCGTCACCTCGGGGTATTCCGATATCGGCAAATTCAGCATGGCGACCAGGCCGCCGAGGAAGATCAGTACTGAGACGACGCCGGCAAAGATCGGCCGGTCGATGAAGAATCGCGGGAAGGACATGACGATGGCCCTTTATTAGGTCCGGGGTCGGTAAATGCCGGTTTTGGTTACTTCGTCGCTGCTATTTCGATGCTGCTTTGACTGTCGGATGACACCGCCGGGGTCTTGGCACCGAGGAGACGGGGCGCAACGCGCATGCCTGGGCGGACCTTCATCAGACCTCCGACGACGACCCGCTCGCCGGTCTCGAGTCCTCGCGTGATGACCCGCTCGCCGCCAACGGACGCGCCTAGCGAGACTTCCCGATAGACGACTTTGTCGGCCTCATCGACCACGTAGACGAACTTGCGGTCCTGGTCCGTGCCGACCGCGCCTGCGCCCAGCAAGACGACTTCCTCGACCTCAGGGCTGCCGAGTCGCACTTTGGCGAAGATGCCGGGTAGGAGGCTGCCAACTTCGTTCGAAAATATGGCCCGCGCTCGGATCGTGCCCGTGGCCGGATCCATCTGATTGTCGAAACTTTGGATGTGACCGCGGTAAGTGCGCAGCTCGGCGGCGTCGATGGTCAACTCCACCGGAAGCGTGGAGACCGCCCCGCCGGCCTTCGCCAAAGCGTGCACGTGGCGCAGATAGGTGCGCTCGTCGACGTCGAAATCGGCGTAGATGCCATCGGTCGCGACAATGGAGGTGAGGACCGGGGCGTTGGGCCCGGCTTCGACCAGGTTGCCCTCGGTGATCTCGGCGCGGCTCAGCCGGCCGCTGATGGGCGCCTTCACGTAAGCATAGTCCAATTCGATCTCGGCCTGCTCCAGCTTCGCCTTGGCGCTGTTCACCTGACTGAGGGCGACCGTGTGATCTTTGATCCGCTCGTCCAGAACGCTCTGTGACACATGCCCTTTGACGACCAAAGGCTCGGCGCGCGCGCGCTGTTTCTTGGCAAGGTCCAAGGTATGGCGGGCCATGTTCAGCTCTGCCTTGGCCTCGGCAACCGCCGCCTTATAGGGCCGGGGATCGATGACGACGAGGACGTCACCCTTGGCCACCATCTGGCCGTCCTCGAAGCGGATTTCCTTGATCGTTCCGCTGACCTGCGGACGCAGCTTGACCCAGTCGATGGCCGACAAGCGTCCCGAGAAATCGGTCCACAAGCGGATCGGCTTGGTTTGAACTTCCACGACCGTAACCGGCACGGCCTGAGGCGCCGGCACGGCGTGCACGACGCCCATTCCCTCGGTTAGTTCGGATTTCACCAGATAGCCGCCGACCATCATGGTACCGGCAATAATTGTCGTGACCATAGCGGCTTTGAGTCCGGACCCGGCGCTCATCTCGCTCATCCTTTCAAGAAGTGCCTCAAAAACCGACCAGTTGGTACGGCCTAGCTAGATACATAGATACCGATCGGTATGATTTCAATATGAAGCGCAAGAATTTTTCATATTTTTCGGCGCAAGGGCCGTCCCTGATCGCACTTAGGCACAAAGCAACCGCGCCGAAATTGCCCGCCTTTAGCCCTGGGAACTCCCGATGTAAGAAAAACTACCAACAAGACAATGCCAGTGCTGGGTTGTCAGGCAGCGTCCGCCGCGCTCGGCGCTCTGACCTCCGGACCTTCAACCCGATACTCTTCCTTGAGATCGATCAGCCGGTAGATACCGTCGCGCAGGTCGGCGCGCACCGCGTCCAAGCTGTTCAGGACGCGGCCGGTCATCAAAATCCCCTGGATGAAGTGATGGACCAGCCGGGCCAACTGATCGACGTCCGGGTCGCCGTTCAATACGCCGTCCGCCTTCAAGCCGCGAATAAGGGCAACGTTGTACTTGTGCACGTGCCCTTCCATTTCCCTCGCGGCCATGCGGATTTTGGCGTCCTCGGCCCCGGCTTGGCCTCCCGAGGTAAAGAAAGGACAGCCGACGACCTCCAGCTCCGACGGGAAACACTCGGATTCCTGCTTGTCGATGATCAAATGGATCAGGTTATCCAGCTGCTCCAAGGGCGTGTAGGACGGCGAGTAGATGGCGTCCAAATCGCTCTTCATGTAGTCCCAGTAGTGCCTCGAGGCCGCAACGTAGAGATCGGCCTTGGACTCGAAATGGTGATAAAAGGCCCCTTTGGTGACGCCGGCCTGCTTACAGATCTCATTGACGCCGACGCTGCTGTAGTTGCTCTGCCAGATCAGGCGCGTGGCCGTCTCGAGAAGCTTTACGCGCGTCTCTGCTGCATTTCTCATGGTTATTCGCCTATGCAAAACCGGTCCTTGGCCGGTCCACACCCACAACAATCAGAGCAGGATCGGAACTCTAACTGAACAACATAAACATACCATTCGGTATTTTCAACCTCCTTCCTCTGGCATTGGCGCACGCCGCATTCCGATTTCACCAAAGTCGCCAAATTTCAGGGAACAGCTGGCCGGCGGTATGGGGTGCTTTTGGCGAGCGACCGCTTCTTGATTGGCAAACGGACCCCTGTGCGCCCCCGCATTGAACGGCCGCACCTGGCCGAAAGCTGCCCCTATCCGTTCAGGATACTTGAGGGCGGCTCAGGGTCATTTGCCGCCGAAAGTTGCTTGAGCATTTCACCGCCGGATAACCCTCAGCAACGGACGTCGGGGCCATCACATTTGTGTTGTCATTTACCCGATCGCGGAATGTCTCGGTTGTGGACTTTGCGGTCTTGAGCGTTGGTTAGGAAAAGGCCCTCGATCCGACC
>JAUVMS010000029.1 GCA_030600135.1 Hyphomicrobiales bacterium
ACCCCCGCGGTGAAGAGGAAGCCAAGGAAACGCACAACAATGCTGCGACGCTTCTTTTTTGGCGCGACCGGGGGTGGGACGGGAGGTGAATTCACCATGATGATTCGATCAGAGCCGCTGTTTCGTTCCGCCTACGCATTGAGGCCAGATTAGCAGGATTTCTTGTCAAGCGAGGCACTCGCTGCGGTCGAGGCCGCGCGAACCACATCTCTGTGGCCGCAGCGCAACAACTGCTCCGGTTGCCCCAACTCTCAAGCCCAGCGAACTAGCGAACCCGTCAGAAAGGGAAGCCCGCGATGCGCTTTGAGAGATACTTTTCCACTGCAGTTGCCACGCTCTTGGCAACCTTTGCACGCCATTTCTTGGAACGTAGCAAACGTTCATCGTTCTTGTTGCTAAGGTAACCCAGCTCCAACAACACTGATGGTATGTCCGGCGCTTTTAGCACCTGAAATGCGGCGGAACGGTGTGGCTGTTTGTTCAATTTCGTGCTTCGCCGCAGTTGCCCCAAAAACGTCTTGGCCATGGAATGGGAACGGATATGAGTCTCGCGTTGCGCGAGATCGATGAGGATACCGGCAAGAACGTCCTCTTTTTCCTCAAGTTCGACGCCGGCGATGATATCGGATCTGTTTTCCTTGGCAGCGAGAGCGCGCGCCACCGCATCGGAGCCATTCTCCGAGAGGGTGTAGACCGTCGCGCCGCGAACACTGTTGGCAAAGCGCTTTGGCAGCGAATCGGTGTGCACCGATATGAACAACTTGCCGCCATGACTGCGGGCGAAATCAACCCGGTCGTCCAAAGGAATGAAGACGTCCGTGTCGCGCGTCATTATGACGTGATAGCCCTTGCGTTTGGCGAGTTCGTTGCGAAGCGCTTTGCAGAACGCGAGCACGATGCTCTTTTCATTGATCCCCTTGCGGCTAACGGCGCCTGAGTCGATGCCACCATGGCCTGGATCGATGACGATCACGGTCTTGTCGTCACGCGCCGACTTGCGCTGCGGAACGAGCGCCCCGCGGAGCGGAGATTTCGCCGCCTTGCGCTGCTTTGCCCGCTTGGCTTGGCTCGCGGCGAACTTGGCGCGGCTCGTTGGCACAAGCTCTACGATAAGGCGTGTCGGAGCACCGGAGGACATCCGCTCGATGCGGGCTTTGGCAACTCGGACCGGGCCGGTGACATCGAGTACGATGCGGGCCTTGCCGGGCGCAAAAAGGCCATAGCGAAAGGCGGATACGAGTCCGCGTCCCTTGGTGCCGACACCTGCCGGCATACGGAATTCAGCATTCGGCAAGTCGACTATGACGCGATACGGGTCGGCCAATGCGAAAACACTAAAGTCACCGTTCTTGGAAAGGGTAGCAACAAACCGTGTTTTCCTGGCGTCACCACTGAGTTTCGCGGATAGTGCAACGGTCCCCTTGGCGAAAGCAATGGACGCCGGTGCAGCCAAAAAAAGCGCGCAAATCATTGCAACGGCCACGACCGCGATACGGCCTGACCACATGTTGCGCGCAGTCCCCTCCAAACCCATTCAGGTCTCCTCCGCATGCGCCGTATGACGCCGAAAATCTCAACCCATGCCTCTAGCACACAAAAAAATGGCAATTCGCGGACCCTCTTAAGCCCTTATTCAGCATAATTGTCGTTAATTTACGGTTGTGGAACAGATTGATGGCGATGCTTTTGTTCGAGCGACTTGCCAGTTCCCTATCGGATACGTAAGAAGGAGTCATTCGCTCGGCGACAGCCTGTCGGGGTCAAAGCGATTTGCTAAATCGATAACATTGGCCAACTGGCCCGTGTGGAGACCTCGAGCGAGCCGGCGTTCGCGAGCGAAGGTTCAAGTTGGCGCACTTGTGAAACAAGCGCTATCAGGCTTGGTCGGGGCCTGGCCCCGAATTCGTCAAGCCTAGGCCGTCGACGACATGATTGCTCGACGGACCAAGAGTTTCTCCGCTGCGGGATGGCCTTGTGCAATTCAACCCCGTAGCGACCGAGGCGGCACAGGCGCATGGCTGGGGCTGCCAATGCGGGTGCATTGACACCAATTTCCTCGGGGCTCGCCCCGAATACGCCGCTTAGGCGGCAAACGAAAAGTTTGATTGAAACATGACCGTAACAGACCTCACTGACCGACCAGATCGCGAAAGCCCCACTTGGCGGGCGAGCGCTCGGCGTCGCGTGTCGGTGGCGCCCTGGAACGCGCGGATCACTGATCCACGCCGGGGCCCATTGCAGGTCAGATTACGGCCCACGCACGCTTGCAACGATACGTGCTCGCGGCGCCTGATAGGCGACCGGCGTACACCTCGCGCAAGCGGGCCAAGGACCACTAGATATGGACGACAAGAACAAGATGCTCATCGACGCAGCCCACCCGGAAGAAACCCGGGTGGCAGTGCTGCGAAATAACCGTGTAGTCGAATTCGACTATGAATCGGCGACAAAAAAACCGCTCAGAGGCAACATATATCTCGCAAAAGTCACGCGCGTAGAACCTTCAGTACAGGCCGCGTTTGTCGACTACGGCGGAAACCGACACGGTTTTCTCGCATTCAACGAGATCCACCCGGATTACTATCAAATACCTGTCGCCGACCGTCAGGCTTTGCTGGACGAAGAGGCGGAGGAGGCCCGCGCCGCTTCGGCCGCAGAAGAACGCGACGACGAGACCGCAGAGGGCAATCGAGGCTCACGAAGAGGCAGATCCCGTGGCAACCGTGGAGGTCGTAAGGCTCGATCTCGCGAAGTGTCATCGCCGGAAGATGGCGAGATTGCGAGCGAATCGGATGCGCCCAAGGGACAGGATCGCTCAGCCGACGTGGACCCAGAAGCGCACGAGGCAGCAACCTCGGTTGTTCAGGAAGCCACTGAAACGACAAGCGAAAGCGCCGCCCCCTCGATGCCGCAGCGGTTTGCGACTGCCTTGGAAAAACTCGGGTTGGGTGACGCCTTTATGCGCAATACCCGGTCGGAGGCCAGCGAAGTAAGCGAACGCCCGATCAGTGAGGCAGACGCGCAATCGGCCGAGGTCGCAGAGTTGGGCGCAACGAGTGAGGCAATTGTCGATGATGCCTCCGCTCAGCAGGCGCTCGGCCTCGAGGACGATGACAACGACGGCAATGGCGAGGAGGACGAGGACGTCGAGTCGGTTGGCTCAGAGGACGTGCTCGAAGAGGTGCCGGAGCGCACACGTCGCGCGCGCCGACAATACAAGATCCAAGAAGTCATCAGACGGCGCCAGGTGGTGCTCGTGCAGGTTGTCAAGGAAGAGCGCGGCAACAAGGGCGCAGCGCTCACGACCTACCTATCGCTCGCTGGACGCTACACGGTTTTGATGCCGAACACCGCGCGCGGTGGTGGTATTTCGCGCAAGATCACCAATCCGACGGATCGTAAGCGGTTGCGCAAAATCGCGGCGGAGCTGGATGTTCCCCAGGGCATGGGCTTGATCATCCGCACGGCCGGCGCGGCGCGGACAAAGGCCGAAATCAAGCGCGATTTCGAATACTTGCTGCGGCTTTGGGAAAACGTGCGCGATCTCACGCTTAAATCTACGGCGCCGACACTGATCTATGAAGAGGGCGATCTGATTAAGCGCTCGATCCGTGATCTCTACTCCAAAGAAATCGACGAGGTGCTCGTAGCGGGCGAGGAGGCCTATCGCGACGCGAAGGACTTCATGCGCATGCTAATGCCGAGTCACGCCAAAAACGTGCAGCCTTACAAGGAATCGCAGCCGCTCTTCACACGCTTTCAAATCGAGCGTCAGCTCAACGCCATGTTCAGCCCGGTGGTCACGCTCAGGTCTGGCGGCTACATCGTGATCAATCAAACCGAGGCGTTGGTGGCAATCGACGTCAACTCGGGCCGCTCGACACGCGAGCACTCAATCGAAGAGACCGCGCTCAACACAAACCTCGAGGCGGCCGAGGAACTTTCCCGCCAGCTAAAGCTTCGCGATCTTGCCGGCTTGATCGTGGTCGATTTCATCGACATGGAGGAGCGTCGCAACAATAGGTCGGTGGAGCACCGTCTCAAGGACTGCCTGAAGAACGACCGTGCGCGCATTCAGGTTGGCCGCATCAGCCATTTCGGCCTTTTGGAGATGTCGCGGCAGCGACTGAGAACAGGCGTGTTGGAAGGCTCGACATCGCAATGTCCGCATTGCCAGGGCACGGGCGTGATCCGCTCGGTCGAGTCTGTCGCACTGTCGGTTCTGCGCGGTTTGGAAGAGGCGCTGATGGGTGGCGAAACCAACGATTTGACGGCAAAAACGTCGGTCGAGACTTCACTCTACATACTCAACCAAAAGCGCTCCTACATGCGCGACATCGAGGCGCGATACGGCATCGAGATCATGGTGGTGGCCGACGAGCGCCTGCAAGGGGCGACCTACACAATCGAGCGCACCTCGTCGGAGGCCCAAGGCAAACGCGGCGAGAACGTGGTTGTGCAAATGGACTGGGCCTTTACGTCACCCGAGGACGGTGACCAAGAATCCGAGTCGATGGCCAAAAAGGCGCGCAAACGCCGCCGTCGCCGCAAGGGCCAAGACGATCAGCGTGATGGCGAGGTCGAGCTCGAGGCTGATTCTACTGAAATCAATACCGAGGAAATCGAGGATAAGGGCGAGAGCAAAACCGGCGGCGAAGCGCTGGCGAGCAACGATGACGGTGCCCGCAGCAAACGAACGCGGCGACGTGGAAAGCGTGGGGGCCGGCGAAATCGGCGAGAAAGTGGTGGCGAGAAAGTGGCCGACGAGGCGGCACTGAGCCAGTCGGATGAAACGCCCGCAACGAGCGAGGTCCAATTTGCGGACGTGGAGAGCGACGACCAGCCGGTCATTGAGCAAAGCGCTGATAGCCAGCCGCGAGAGGTCGAAACGAGCGATGACGAGCCGAGCCGCGGACGGACGCGAAGACGGCGGCGGCGCGCTCCGCGTGGCAATGGGAACGCGGCCTCGCCAGCTTCAGAGGTGGCGGTCGATGTGAAGCAAAGCGAAACCACCCCTGCCGAACTGCCGATAACGTTTAAGGGTGATGAGCCGCAAGCAAACGAGCCAATCGCATCAGGTGCGACGGCCAGTGGTGAGATTGGCGATACCAAAACGGAAGAGCCAAAACCACGTCGCAAGAGCAAACCCAGGCGCTCACCTGCCGAATCAGAAGGCGAGCCGACCGACAACGTCGCTGAAAGCTCAACAGCCGCCCCTCCGCCAGTCGCGCCTGAACTAGCGGCGAGCAGCGATGAGGTGCTGCAACCGGAAATTCGCCGCAGCGGGTGGTGGCAAAAGCGCACGGACGAATAGTCAGCTGATGTCGCAAGAACGACGGGCGCTCCAACGCCCGTCGTGAATCTTAATGACAAACAGAATCGTCTGTATCCTGGCTTCGTCGGGCGTTTTCGCTTATCCAGCGTCGCAATCGCTCGATTCCTTCAGCAATGTCGCCAGTTGAGCGAGCGTAGGATATTCGGATGAATTGGCGACCGCGGCTCGGATCAAAATCCAGCCCAGGAGTCATCGCAACGCCGGATTCCTGCAAAATACGGTCGGCGAATGCGACACTGTCGCCGGTTAACTCCGAGACATCGACATAGAGGTAAAAGGCGCCATCGGCCGGGACTATGCGATCGAAGCCGTTTTTTGGCAATTGGTCGAGCAGTAGGGCGCGGTTGGTGCGATAGGTCTCCTTTATGGCTTCGAGTTCGCTCGTTGCATCAAACGCGGCGAGGCCAGCATACTGGGAGATCGTCGGCGCGGAAATGTACAGGTTCTGGGCAAGCCGTTCGATCGGCCGGGCGGCCTCATCCGGCACAACCATCCAGCCAATACGCCAGCCGGTCATGGAAAAATACTTTGAAAAGCTATTGATCACGATCGCCGTGTCGTCGAACGCGAGCGCGGTCTCGGCTGGCGCGTCATACGTCAGCCCATGGTAGATCTCGTCCGAAATGAAGCGAATGCCGCGCTCGCGACAAAAGCCAACGAGCTGCTGCAGGCGTTCCCTGGTCATCACGGTACCGGTCGGGTTTGCCGGGCTGGCGAGCAACAGGCCGTCGAGGCGGCGGGTGGAGCAGGCGTTGCTCAACAGCTCCACGTCCGGCATCCAACGATTGTCATCACCGACTTCGAGGGTGATCGGCTCGACACCGAGCGCGGTCAAAATGTGGCGATAACAGGGATAACCGGGCGAGGGTAGGGCAACGCGCGCGCCCGGGTCGAAGGCGGCCAAAAACGCGAGTACGAATCCGGCTGACGAACCTGTCGTGACGACTATGCGGGCGGCCGGAATATCGAGGCCATACCAGTCGGCGTAGTGCTGTGCGATGCGTTCGCGCAGCACCGAGAGCCCGAGCGCATCGGTATAGCCCAATCGCTCTTTGGCCATCGCGGCGGTTGCAGCTTCAAGCGCTCGTCTCGGCGCCGGAGTGCCCGGTTGACCAACCTCCATATGAACGACATGCCGGCCTGCGTTCTCGAGTTGGTTCGCCTTGCGCATGACGTCCATGACGATGAAGGCGCTAACCTCGCTGCGCGCGGACAGGCGCAAAGTGGATTCAATCGATGTTGCCCGGTCGAAAGTCGCCATTGCTCGGTCCGTCTTTCCGCCACCGCCTCTGATTCGGCTCAAAATTCGTATAACCCTATGGCGAGAGGGCCCCTATGCCACCTTACCGCCGCAATGCAGCGCATGATACAGTTTACAGAAAGTGTTTCGACCACGCGCAAAGTAGCGTTGGCGAAAGTGTGATCCCGGGGCGTGGGGCCATCGTTGATTTGAAGCGGGAACCCCTCTAGGTTCCGTACTAGCAAATTTATTTGGCTAGGCTTCGGGCGAGCAACAAAAAACAATCCTACGAAAACGCCCGGCTATGCCGCGCGCCGGTGGGGTCCGAGGGCATTACGTGCAGCCAGAACGTCAAAAGAGCATAGCTATACGGGCATTCTGCCTGCTTATCATTGCGGTTGGATGCTTCGGTTGGATCGTGCCGTCAGCATCAGCTCAGCGGCTGAGCTTCATTCGAGACGCGGAAATCGAGGATCTGCTCAACGAGTATTCGGTGCCGATCTTTCGCGCGGCCGGGCTCGGCTCGGCACGTGTAAAAATCCGAATTGTGCGTGCTCAGTCGTTCAACGCTTTCGTGCTCGATGGACGCAACGTGTTCATGAACACCGGTACGTTGATGCAGGCCGAGACGCCAAACCAGGTGATTGGCGTCATAGCGCACGAGACCGGCCATATCGCAGGTGGCCACATCGCCGGTCTTAGAGCCAAGATCAAGCGAGATCAGACCCGCCTGCTCTTGATGAAGATCCTCGGCATCGGAGCCATTGCAGCCGGGGCGGCATCGGGCAGCGACGAAGGCCAGAATATCGGCGGCGGCATCGGCAAGAGCATTCTGACGGGGTCAGATAGCGCAACCATGCGCTCGATCCTGTCGTATCGCAGAGTGCAAGAATCCTCAGCCGACCAAGCCGCTGTCTCCTACCTAAACACCACCCGCCAATCGAGCAAAGGCATGCTCGAAACCTTTGAGCGACTGAGCCAGCAAGAACTGTTTTCGACGCGCCATCAAGATCAGTACGTGCGTAGCCACCCGATGGCGCAGCAGCGTGTGGCGCACTTGAGAAATCTTGCGTCCAGGAGCACCTATTTCAACAAGCGAGACCCGGCGCGCCTGCAATTGCGGCACGACTTGATGCGGGCAAAGCTGTCTGGGTATCTGGATCGTCCGCAAACCGTATTCAATCGCTATCCGAGCAGTGATGGTAGCCTTCCCGCGCAGTATGCTCGGGCCATTGGCAGCTATTTCTCCGGCGGATTGCGCAAGGCGCTGCCGCGCGTCGATAAGCTCATCGCGGCCAAACCGAATTATGCGTACTTCTGGGAACTCAAAGGCGATTTCCTGATGCGCAGCGGAAAACCGGTGCAGGCCGTAAAGCCTTTGCGCAGGGCATTGAAATTGGCGCGCGGCAACAGCCTCATTCAAACTCGTTTGGCACAGGCCTTGCTCGGCACGAAAAGCAAGAAACACCTGGGCGAGGTCATCACACTTTTGCGCAAATCATTGGTCGATGAAAAGAGCTCCTTTGGCTATCGTCAACTTGCAAGCGCCTATTGGGCGAATGGCAGACAGGGTTCTGCATACCTCGCCTCGGCCCAAGCTTACTTCCAAGAAGGCCGTCTCAAAGAGGCCAAGCGGTTCGCCCAACGAGCACAACAAAAATTCCCACGTGGCAGCGCGGCCTGGATTCAGGCTGACGATATAATTAAATACGGGCAATAGAGATCTGTTGGGCATACTGTGTGTAGTGGCCCGATCTAAGCAGGAGATAGACGTTGATGTCTGGCGGTACACATAAGAGCCTTTTCAAGGGCAGCGCCTTGAAGCAGGCCTCCATCGGGGCCGGCGTAGCGGCCCTTGTCGCGGTGGGACTTTTGGTTTTTGGCTGGCAAAGCAACAGCATAGCGGCGAGCGACGGTGCCGAAGCGCAAGCTCTGAGCAAGAGTGACGACGCGGCTTTGATCAGGGTGGCGGAGGCGGCCACCGGCGCAGACCAGCAAATAGACGCCAAACAGCGCGGCCAAATCGAGAGAATCGTTCGTGAGTACTTGCTCAAGAACCCAGAACTTCTCTTGGAAATGCAAACTGAGCTGGAGCGACGCATGGAAGTCGCTCAAAAGGCACGCATGAAAACGGCGCTGGCGGACAATGCCGATTCGCTGTTTCGCAGCGAAAGGGCTCCCATCGTTGGAAACAAGGACGGTGACGTCACGGTTGTCGAGTTCTTCGACTACAATTGCGGTTTTTGCCGGCGTGCCATTGCTGGCATGTCGAAACTCGTCGACAACGACAAAAACGTAAAGGTCGTGTTCAAGGAGTTTCCAATCTTGAGCAAGGGCTCGGAGGAAGCAGCGAAAGTGGCGCTCGCCGCAGAGAAGCAAGGCAAATATTGGGAGCTGCACCGCGCCCTGCTGGAAACGCCTGGACGTGCTGATCTGGCCAAGGGCCTCAGGCTTGCCAAGAAGTTCGGGCTCGATATCGACAAGCTCAAAGGGGACATGGAATCCGATGAGGTCAAGGCAGAGATCGCGTCGGTGCAGAAGCTGGCCGATGCCATGGGCATTCGCGGCACGCCCCATTTCATCATCGGCGACAAAGTGATCCCGGGTGCGCCTGAGGATCTCTATGATCAGCTCAAGGCAAGGATCAAAGAGGTCCGCCAGAACGGTTGCCAAGTTTGCTGAGCAGTGTGCACAACCGCGCACATGCTTTTGCAATAGCTCAAAAATCTGCTAAAGGGCCATCGTTGGGTGGTCACCTTTGGGGTAGGTGTGCAGCGGCGGATTTGCACATCGTCAAATATCTTTGATGGCAAAGCCAGTCTTCATCATTAACGGGCCGAACCTCAATATGCTCGGCAAGCGTGAGCCGCAGATTTACGGGTCCGATACGTTGGACGACATCCGCGTGCGACTGGAGGGCCGGGCACAGCAACTTGGCTTGACTGTCGATTTTCGCCAAAGCAACAGCGAGGGCGAACTGCTTGACTGGATCCACGAGGCGCGCGATGGAGCATGCGCGCTGATTATCAACGCAGGAGCCTATACCCATACATCCATAGCCCTACTGGATGCCATCCAAGCCAGCGAATTGGCGTGCATTGAAGTGCACCTGTCTAACATCTACCGGCGCGAAGAATTCCGCCATGGCTCGTATATTTCCAAGTCCGCCAAAGGCGTCATTTGCGGTTTTGGAGCAAAGGGTTATGAGCTTGCACTGGAGGCCGTGGCAGACATCGTCGGCCATGATCTAGCCTCGTGAGGCAGGAAAGAAGGTCGTTTGGGACAAAAGACAAAAATGAGCGATGAAAAGGCCAGTCTCGAGAAGGACCTGATCCGCGATTTGGCGGAGTTGCTTCGCGAAACCGGTCTGACGGAAATCGAGATCGAGCGCAAAGGACTTCGCGTGCGGGTTGCGCGGTCAGCCATCGCTCATACCAGTGCCATCGTGCCAGCAGCGATTGAGGCTCACGGGGCACCGGTTGAGGCAAACCCAACCACAAGTAACGGGCACGGCGATCCGAGCGATCATCCCGGTGTTGTGCCCTCGCCAATGGTTGGCACGGCTTATCGTGCTCCGGAACCGGGGGCGCCGGCGTTTATCGAGGTCGGTGCGACGGTGTCGGAGGGGCAAACGCTCTTGATCGTCGAGGCCATGAAGACGATGAACCATATTCCGGCACCGCGCGCTGGGACCGTGGCACAAATCCTCGTCGAGGACGGCCAGCCCGTCGAATACGGCGAACCGTTGGTAATCATCGAGTGACGAGGAGGCGCGGCTGCGCCCATGTTCGATAAAGTCCTGATCGCCAACCGCGGAGAAATCGCGCTTCGGGTACAGCGCGCGTGCAAGGAGCTCGGCATTGCCACAGTGGCCGTGCATTCGACCGCGGATGCCGACGCGATGCATGTGCGATTGGCCGACGAGAGCGTGTGTATCGGCCCGCCGGTTGCCGGGCAAAGCTACCTCAACATTCCATCCCTGCTCGCCGCGTGCGAGATCACGGGCGCCGATGCCATTCATCCGGGTTATGGCTTTCTGTCCGAGAATGCGCGGTTCGCCGAAATTCTCGAAGACCACGGAATCACATTCATCGGACCAAGTGCGCAACACATCCGGCTGATGGGTGACAAGATAAAGGCCAAGGAGACCGTCGGGCGATTGGGAATTCCAGTTGTACCGGGTTCCGATGGTGCGGTGACGAGTGATGCGGAGGCACATAAGCTCGCCGAAGGGATCGGTTTTCCCGTGCTGGTCAAGGCGTCCGCCGGTGGTGGCGGGCGAGGCATGAAGTTGGCGCGACGCGCGCAGGATTTGCCCGAGGCTTTGGCCACAGCGCGGGCCGAGGCCAAGGCTGCCTTCGGTGACGACGCGCTATATATCGAGAAATATCTGGCGACGCCGCGACACATCGAGGTTCAGGTGATCGGCGACGGCGCGGGCCGGGCCATTCATCTGGGCGAGCGTGATTGTTCGTTGCAGCGCCGACATCAAAAGGTTTGGGAGGAAGCACCTTCACCAGCGCTGAATGAAGAACAGCGCGGCAAATTAGGCAACGTCGTAGCCAGCGCAATCGGCGATCTCGGTTATCGCGGCGTCGGCACAATCGAGTTTCTCTATGAGAACGGCGAATTCTATTTCATCGAAATGAACACGCGGCTGCAAGTCGAGCATCCGGTGACCGAAATGATCACGGGGCTGGATCTGGTCATCGAGCAAATCCGGATTGCGGCCGGTGGTGGGCTCAGTTTCGCGCAAAGCGACGTGACGTTCGCGGGGCATGCGATCGAGTGCCGGATCAATGCGGAAGACCCGAAAACATTTGCTCCGTCACCTGGCAAGATCAGCTATTTCCACCCGCCAGGCGGGCTTGGTGTGCGTGTTGATTCAGGGGTTTACCAGGGCTACACGATCCCGCCCTACTACGACAGCCTGATCGGCAAACTCATCGTTCACGGCAAGAACCGCAACGAGTGCCTTATGCGCTTAAAGCGCGCGCTCGGCGAGTTCGTGATCGATGGCATCAAGACGACAATCCCGCTATTTTCCTCGCTCATCGCTGAACAAGACATTGCCAACGGCATTTATGACATTCATTGGCTCGAAAATTATCTCGAAACATCCTAACCTCGTATGCTGAGGCGCGATTGGTCGGCCGAGGCGTTATGGCGACTTATGATGACATCGTAGTTGAGATCACCCCGCAGGTGCTGCTCAAAGCGTACTCGTGCGGGATCTTCCCGATGGCCGAGAGCGCCGACGACAACGCGCTTTATTGGATCGAACCGCAAAATCGCGGGATATTGCCGCTCGATGAGTTGCATGTCCCACGCAGATTGTGCCGTACGATCCGACAGGAAAACTTTGAGATTCGTGTCGACGGCGATTTTGAAGGCGTCATCGCGGGTTGCGCGGCCTCCAGGCCTGGGCGAACCAGCACCTGGATCAACAGCCGCGTTCATCAGCTCTACAGCGAACTCTTCCGGATCGGGAACTGTCATACGATCGAAGTCTGGCGCGATGGCCAGATGATCGGCGGCCTATATGGCGTCCATCTGGGCGGCGCCTTTTTTGGCGAGAGTATGTTCTCGGTGGAGCGAGACGCCAGCAAGATTGCATTGATTTTCCTGGCCGCGCGCCTCATCGCAGGCGGATTCTTGCTCCTGGACACACAGTTTGTCACGGATCATTTGCGCCAATTCGGTACCGTCGAGGTGGCACGAGACCAGTTCCAGGTGTTGCTCGATGCCGCACTCGATCGAGAGGCGGATTTCCGTGCGCTGGATGACGGCATCACCGGTAGTGACACTCTGAAGCTCATCGCCGCTCACGCAGCAAACGCTGTCGGTTGAAGCATGGTCTTGGCCGAGATGGCACTTGGTTAACGCAACGAGCGCCGCTTTCGCCGGGTGGTGTTCGTTTCGGTCGACACTGAGCGATCAAGACCGTCATCGGTTTGACTGGCCAATTGGCCTTCGCGGGTGCCGGCACAGCCTGTTAGCCAAACATCAAACACCGGGTGTTCGACGGCATGCAAGCCCGGGCTTTCGGCAAACATCCAGCCGGTAAATATGCGCCGCTTGGTACCATCGAGCTTGATCTCATCGACTTCGACGAACGATGTGGTTTTCGGCGGCTCGGTGGGCGGTCGCGAATTGCAAACGCGGGGGGTGACCTTGAGGGCACCAAAACGCACCGTTTGATCGAGTTCGATCTCAAGACGAGAGATCCGGGCCGTCACCTTGTCCAGTGCCGCGAAGACCGCGACCTCATTCTTCAAGATCTGCGCATTCGAGGTGGCCGGCAGCAATCCGATTGCGGCAAACAGCGTAACCAACCAGGCCGTGTATCTTGAGGCACAAGGCTTCGCGTAACTGGCGGTTTTGGTCATCGCTATCATGGCTTTGCTGGGGTCGACTTTCGCGACATCATCGGCCTCGGGTGTATTGCTCTGCCGTCGTCGCTTGTACCACGTCGGCCATCGCGCAGAAAAGTATCCGTCATTGCGGCACACTCTTTGCCCAAAAACCTTGGCGCGAGCATGGCAATACACATGATCATGTCGCTGGATCGCCGTCAGCAACCGGGCCAAGCCGCGCCTCGAGCCGAATTCGAACATAATCCGCAGTCCAATTGCCTTTGCAGTCCCTCAAGCTCGGCTCCATGAGCGAGACGGCGGTCTCCAACACTGCCGCACGATGGGCCTGCGGGAACTGATCAAAGAACGGTTGTCGGAACGTAGCCAACCAGCCCTGCATGCCTGTCGGCAAGGGCGTCGGGCGTGGAATGAGCGCGATGCGATGAACCGTGAAGCCGTGGTCTTGCAAAAGTGCGCCATACTGTTCCGGCGTGGGAAAGTACCACGGATGCGCCAGCCCCGCTTCGCCGCCGTGGATTTGTGCGGCGGCCCGCATGGCCGTGACGATTGTCGCAACGTTGCCGTGACCACCGAATTCAGCCACGAAACGGCCCCCCGGCTTGAGCGCGCGGGCGATGCCTGCCACGGCGAGATCAGCCTCGGTCACCCAATGCAGCGCGGCATTGGAAAAGACCGCGTCAAACTCGGTGTCGAAGTCGAGCTGGCGTGCATCGCCGGTGCGAACGTCCAGGCCTCGTTCCCTCGCGGCGTCGAGCATGCTGGGGCTGTGGTCGATCCCCAGCACCGACGCTCCAGCCGCTACAATCCGCTC
>JAUVMS010000310.1 GCA_030600135.1 Hyphomicrobiales bacterium
AATCCGATTATACGAACAAGATTTGACGAAGGGTTTTCACGCAGAAAGGGTCAAAAGCAGATATCGCGAAGTACGTCAGGAATGTCCGCTAAGTGCCAAAAGCGGACATAGGGAAATTTCTGGCGATGGTCCTTCGGGGCTATGAAAATTGCTTCGTGATACACACTCGCAGCTTCGATAGATGGAAATGCTACGGGCGGGAATACAAAAGCCCAGACGGTACGGGAGGACCACTTTTTAGGGGGCAGACCAAATTGCTATTCTATATAAGGTCTTTAATATAAGCGTGCGCTCAGCGCGTCTTGGCCACGTGAGGTTCGGATATGGTCGACCTCAACGTCAATGGCAAAGTGCTGTCGGTATCCGTACCAGACGACATGCCCCTCTTGTGGGCGCTGCGCGACGTGCTCGGCATGACCGGGACCAAATTTGGATGCGGGATTGCCCTATGTGGGGCATGCACCGTACATCTCGACGGCCAGCCAACGCGCTCATGCGTAACCGTCGTGGCAGATGCCGCAGGCAAGGCCATTACAACAATCGAGGCCATCGGCGAGTCGTCGGCCGGCAAAGCTATTCAACAAGCATGGCTCGATCTCGAAGTCGTACAGTGCGGCTACTGCCAGTCGGGTCAGATTATGTCGGCAGCAGCATTGATTGCCGGCAATCCATTACCGACTGACGACGATATCGACGCGGCGATGTCAGGGAATATTTGCCGCTGCGGTGCCCATGTTCGCATTCGGGAAGCGATCAAGCATGCGGCCAAATCTCTGAACGCGAAGTGAGGTCGGTGATGACCGAGGTGGCCCGCAAGCTCCAATCAGGTTTTTCGCGACGCTCCTTCTTACAGGCCGGTGCAGCAGTCGGGGGTGGCTTGATGATCGGCTGGTATCTGCCTGCCTCCGGCGCAGCCGACGCTACGCCCTTTGCGCCGAACGCCTTCATTCGTATTGACCGGAAGGGGATGGTTACAGTCATTTCCCCGAAAATCGAGATGGGTGAGGGGACTTACACGTCGCTCCCGATGCTCGTCGCAGAGGAACTCGACGTCGATATGTCCAATGTGCTGGTCGACCCCTCCCCACCGAGCGACAAGCTTTACGGCGACCCCTTCCAGGGTGGAAGGCAGATCACCGGTGGCTCCACGGCGATCCGCGCATTCTATCTCCCGCTACGAAAAGCCGGAGCGGCCGCGCGGCAAATGCTCATCGCTGCGGCCGCTCGATCCTGGAAGGTCGAACCGAGTACGCTCACGACAGAGGCCGGCGTCGTGGTGCATTCCGCGACGGGGCGCCGGAAAAGCTATGGCGATTTGGTGGATGCGGCGGCACGCCTGACCGTGCCGAAAAAGGTGCAACTCAAGGACCCGAGCGACTTTCGCATCATCGGCACTCCTGTCAAGCGGCTCGACGCTGCCGGCAAGGTCAGTGGCGCCGCCTTGTTCGGCATCGACGTAAAGGTGCCGGGCATGAAGATTGGGACCGTCGCAGCATCCCCAGTGTTTGGCGGGACCGTTGCCTCATACGACGAAGCCGCAGCGATGAAAATCCAAGGCGTGCGGCAGGTCGTTAAGCTCGAAAACGCCGTCGCCGTGATCGCAGACCATTATTGGGCCGCTAGGCAGGGGCTGGAGGCCGTGGCCGTAAGGTTCGATGATGGACCTAACGGTGCTGTCAACACGGCCGACATCGTGGCGGCGATGGCGAAGGCATCTGAGCAGAAGGGCGCGGTCGCAGAACGTAAGGGCGATGCCGCCGCGGCATTCGAGAAGGCTTCCACCAAGGTGGAGGCCATCTACGAAGCGCCATTTCTGGCCCATGCAACAATGGAGCCGATCAACTGCACTGTCCACATCAAGCCGGACGGCTGCGACATATGGGTCGGAACGCAAGTGCCCACGATGGCACAGGTGGAGGTCTCCAAGGTATTAGGGCTGGCACCTGAACGTGTGGCGATTCACAATCACCTTCTAGGAGGCGGATTCGGACGCCGGCTCGAAGTCGACTTCATTGTTCAGGCCGCGCTCATCGGCAAACAGGTTAATCAACCCGTGAAAGTCGTCTGGAGCCGCGAAGAAGACATCCAGCACGACGTTTACCGGCCTTATTACTACGACCGGATCAGTGCCGGCCTCGACGGGTCTGGATTGCCGGTCGCCTGGAACCATCGGATCGTCGGCCCATCAATCCTCGCACGCTGGTTCCCGCGCTTTTTTAAGAATGGCATCGACCCCAATGCCGTCACTGGCGCTATCGACCTTCCCTACGCGATCCCCAACGTCACAATCGAGTTCGTCCGCCATGAGCCTCGGGGAATTCCGACAGGCTTCTGGCGGGGTGTCGGTCCGACACACAACATCTACGTAGTCGAAAGCTTTATCGACGAGTTGGCCGCCGCGGCCAAGAAGGATCCGTTCGAGTATCGGCGCGCGCTCTTGAAGAACAACCCTCGAGCCCTCGCTGTTTTGGAACGCGCCGCCGCGAAGGCAGGCTGGGGAACGCGCCTGGAATCTCGCAAAGGACGCGGCATCTCGGTCCAGCACGAAATGGGCACCTATCTCTGCGAGGTAGCTGAGGTGTCCGTCGCCGACGATGGACGGGTACGTATTGATCGTGTTGTCTGCTCTTGCGATTGCGGCGTCGTTGTCAATCCGGACACCGTCGCAGCGCAGCTTGAAAGCGCAATCATTTTCGGCTTGACCGCCGTCCTCTATGGCGAAATCACTCTGAAGAACGGTCGGGTCGAGCAGAGCAATTTTAACGACTATCAGATGCTTCGCATCGATCAGACGCCTATAATTGACATTGATCTCGTGCCGAGCGGCGCGCCACCCGGTGGCATAGGTGAACCCGGCACCTGCTCTCTCGCACCCGCGGTTCTCAATGCGATTTTTGCCGCAACTGGTGTGCGCTTGCACAAGCTGCCTATTCAAGCTGCGTTGCTAAAAACCGACTGAGGGGACAGCAAAGCCCTAATCGGCGGCCTTAAGAGGTGTGATTGAATGGGCAAAGCTCTCGCATTGCCGAAGTCTGAAGCGGCGGTGCACGACCCGATCGAGGTCGCGCGTACATGGCTTGATGCTGCTGGAAGGATTGCGTTAGCGACAGTTGTCAAAACTTGGGGCTCTGCGCCAGTGCCGGTTGGCGGGCATCTGGTCGTCGCACCGGGCGAGCGCTTTCAAGGTTCGGTGTCGGGAGGTTGCGTCGAGGTCGACGTGATCGTTGAGGCCGGCGACGTGATGACCAGCGGCCGACCCAAGCTTTTGGAATTCGGCGTCGCGGAAGAGACGGCGTGGCGCGTGGGGCTTCCGTGTGGCGGCCAAATTAAGGTGCTCCTGGAACCGCTCGCGGGCGCGCGGGACGCTGCCTATCTCGATCAAGTTCTGGCGGCGCGGCGAGCGCGAAAGCCACTCGCCGTTGCGACCAACGTCACGACCGGTGCCCGCCAACTATTCGAGGCGACTTCCGTAATGCCGTCCGAAGTATCCGGCTGCTTGGCATCGGGCGAAAGCGGTTTATTCGAGACACCTGACGGTAGCCTCTTCGTGCAAGCGCTGGTTCCTAGCATGCGCGTTGTCATCGCCGGGGCCACGCATGTCGGACAGATCCTTGCAGAACTCGCTCGGCGCATCGGATACGACGTCGTTGTCGTCGATCCGCGGTCGGCATTCGCCACGCAGGAGCGCTTCGGCGGCACCGAGGCACTGATCGAGTGGCCCGCTGTCTCGCTCAGTTCGCTGGGGCTCGACGCGAGGACGGCGGTCGTCGCGCTGACGCATGCTGCTCACATCGACGACGAGGCGCTGTGCATGGCACTACGATCGCCATGCTTCTATATCGGGGCGTTGGGCTCCAAGGCGACCCATGCCAAACGGATCAAACGCCTCATGGCGGCAGGCATTGGCAAAACTGAACTTGAACGCATCCATGCACCAGTAGGGCTCTCGATCGGTGCGAAGGGACCGGCCGAGATTGCCGTCTCGATTCTGGCCGAAATCGTAATGGTCGCGCGCGGAGCTCAGTGATGGCAGCGATTGGCGCCATACTACTCGCGGCCGGAGCCTCGCAGCGGTTCGGGACGGAAAACAAGCTTCTTGTCGACCTCGGCGGACAACCTCTTGTTCGCCGTGTCGCCGAGGAGATCACGCGTAGCGGTGTGACGGAGGTCCTGGTCGTGACGGGCTACGATCAACCGTCAATCCTACGAGCGCTCGAGGGAATGCCGGTGCGGTTCATACACAACGCCAATTGGACCGCCGGCATGGGAGCTTCGATCGCAACCGGCATCTCCGCTGTCGGGCCCGAGATTGAGGGCGCCTTCATCGTGCCGGGCGACATGCCGTTCCTGACGTGCGGCCTACTCGATTCGCTCGTCGTGGCATTCGACCGAAATCGCGGAGATAGAGTCATAGTCCCGGCAACGCCGTCAGGTGAGCAGCGCAACCCGATTCTATGGCCCCGGCGATTCTTCCCGAAGCTCAATTCGCTTTCTGGTGCAGAAGGGGCAAAGCATCTTCTGCTGAGCGTTGTGACTGAGAGCATTTCTGTCACCGCTGACGATGCTGGTGTTTTTGGCGACGTCGACACACGGGCCGATTTGCAGGCGGCGCGCGCCCTTTCGTGGAGCAATTGATGGACGCGGGATTTGCTGAGCCCCAGGGTCTCCGGCTTGTGTGCTTGCCCTTCCCCTCATTCTTGAGGTGGGTGATGTCCGCTTTTGACCCAAAGCGGACATAGGCCTCGATCTTACCCGAAGGGATGGCGTGTTGGGGCGGTCGCATGCGAACGCTGCCACGTCGATCGAAGCGCATCAGCCGGATTCGCTCAGTCAACATGGACCCGTTTTTGGGGAGCAGGCCAGAGTTCCCATTCAACCTACCAGGTCCACTCCTTGAGCAGATCCTCGAACTGCTGGCGGCCGAAGTCGCCGGCGAAGTCGGTGCAGACCGTGACCGGACGGG
>JAUVMS010000494.1 GCA_030600135.1 Hyphomicrobiales bacterium
TAGGAGGCTGCAAGCGCCGCACCGCCCTGGTTGGTCAACTGCTCGGCATGGAGTTTCACCGGCAGCGCCAGCGTCCTGGCGGCGTCGAAAACACGAGCGATTTGCTCGGGCGCAAAGGCGATGGTTTCGCAAAATCCGTCGACGGCGTCGACAAGGTTCAGGGTCGCGGCTTGCGCAAGTGTCGGGTTGCATATGCTGTCGATATAATCGTCCGCGCGTCCTTCAAACTCTTCGGGGATGGCATGAGCGCCGAGAAACGACGTGCAAACGTCGACGGGTCGCTCACGTCCCAAACGGCGCGCGACACGCAACATCTTCAGTTCGGTATCGCAATCCAGCCCATAGCCGGACTTTATCTCGACCGTTGTTGCGCCCTCGGCAATCATGGCATCAAGATGTGGCAACGCGTCGTCAAAGAGCTGGTCCTCGCTGGCGCCGCGGGTTGCAGCCACCGTTGAGCGAATGCCGCCGCCCGCTCGCGCGATCTCCTCGTAAGTCGCTCCTTCAAGGCGTAGTTCGAATTCGCGTGCCCGGTTGCCACCGTAAACCAAATGGGTATGGCAATCGACGAGCCCAGGCGTCACGAGGCGCCCGTCTAGGCCTTCGCGCGGCCAGCCAGCGTAATCGGAGGGCAGCTCTCGGGCTGCGCCGACCCAAACGATCCGTCCCTCTCTTGTTGCGATCGCGCCATCGTCGATTCGGCCGTAGGGACTGGCTCCCGGCACCATGGTGGCGAGGCGGCCGTCATACAGAACCGATCCGACCATCGCTCCATCCTTTCAAATGAGCGGCGGTTTGAAATACTTCGATTGCTTGCTATTATGTCTAGACATAATCGGTCAATGCCCAATTCGGTCTCATGCCATGAATGCCCTTTTTGCCGATGTCGCGCTGACGCCGGATGGTTGGGCGGACAATGTTCGCCTGACGATTACCCCCGACGGGATGATTCGCAGTACGGAAATAAATGCGACCCGTCACGGAGGTGACGAACATCTGGCCAACGGCATCTTGCTGCCGGCGCCTGCGAACCTTCACAGTCACGCCTTTCAGCTGGCCATGGCCGGCATGACGGAGGGGCGCGGACCGGACGGGCGGGACAATTTTTGGACTTGGCGGCGGTTGATGTACCGCTTCCTCGAGCGCCTGACACCTGAGCACATCGAGGCCATAGCGGCGCAGGCACAAGTCCTGATGCTCGAAGCCGGATATGCCGCCGTCGGCGAGTTTCATTACGTCCACCATCAATCTGGCGGTGAAGCTTATGACGATCCGGCAGAGACTTCGAGCCGAATCGCGGCAGCGGCCAGCACAACTGGCATCGGGCTCACCCATCTGCCCGTGCTCTACATGCAGGCCGGAACGGATGGCGCTTGCGTCGTGGACTGGCAATTGCGCTTTGGGTGCGACCTGGAGCGCTTCGATGCCTTGTTCCAACGGGCTAAAGCCACGATTGCAGCCCTGCCCGGCGACGCGGCAATCGGCATTGCGCCACACTCGCTGCGGGCCGTGCCACCGGCGGCGCTTGCGCACGTTGGGGAACTGGCGCCCGACGGTCCGATCCACATCCATATCGCCGAGCAGACAGGAGAAGTGGATGAGATTGTGGAGCGATATGGCGCGCGCCCTGTTGCCTGGCTCCTCGCCAATGCCCAGGTCGATGCACGTTGGTGCCTGGTACATGCGACCCACATGACGAGCGAAGAAACCGCCGGGGTGGCTCATTCCGGCGCCGTCGCAGGGCTCTGTCCAATCACCGAGGCCAATCTGGGCGACGGCATCTTCAACGGCGCGAAGTATTGCGCGGATGGCGGGGTGTTCGGTGTCGGCACCGACTCAAATGTTTGCATCTCGCTCGCCGGGGAAATGCGTACGCTTGAATATTCACAACGCTTGCGCGATCGCGCACGTTCGGTCCTGGCAAGTGCGGATCGCTCGACGGGGCGGTTCCTGTTCGATGCGGTGTGCAAGGGAGGCGCCCGCGCCCTGTGGCGCCAGTCGGGCGTTCTGGCTCCGGGGCATTGGGCCGATCTCTTGGTGCTGGACGGGGCGAAAACCGAATTGGTGGGGTTGGCACGTGATGCCGTACTGGATGCGTGGATATTCAGTGCCGGTCAGGGCGTCGTTCGCCACGTCTGGTCGGCGGGACGACATGTGGTGCGGGACGGGCGGCATGTCGAGCGAGACGCTATCGCGGCAAACTATCGACATGTGTTGCGCGATATCAGGACGTCGCTTTGAGCAGCACCCCAACCTATCGTCAGATCGAATCGGCGATCCTCGATCGTATTCGCGGTGGTGAATGGGAGGCGGGCGATCTGATACCCCGCGAGGCAGCGCTTTCGCTCGAATTTGGCTGCGCGCGTGCCACCATGAACCGGGCCCTGCGCGAGCTTGCCGACGAAGGTGTCATCGAGCGGCGGCGCAGAGCGGGGAAACGCGTTGCAGAAGTTCCGGCACGTGCGGCGCGCGCGTAAAGATATCGCTTGTGCGGCAGTAGATTGAGGCGCAAGGCGCGGTCTATCGCTATCTACTCTTGGAGCGAAGGGGCACCTCACGATCGGTGCCCAAATTGGTGCA
>JAUVMS010000316.1 GCA_030600135.1 Hyphomicrobiales bacterium
GACACATTGGGTTCCTCCTCGACCATGCATCTACTCCGGTTTCGACAGGCAAACCTTGTTGGGGGTGCCAAGAGCAGTGCGAGTAAAGCGGGGCTAGTGCGGCGGTGGGTGCCAACCGCCGCAGCACCAGCCAAAATCGCCAGTTACGAACAGAGCCTCAAAGATCTCGGAGTCGTGATCGAGGAGCTTGGGGAGCAAGGCGATGCGTGAGCTGGTATCGGCCGACGAGCTACGCGGCATTGTCGACTCCCACCAAAACTGGCTGTCGGGCAGAGATGGCGGAAAGAAAGCGGACTTTTTGGGGGGCGAACCTGCAAGGGGCGGATCTGAGAAAAGCGCACCTATGGGAGTGGGACATGCGAGGGGCGGACCTGCGATGGACCATCTACCTGTCCGCATTCATCCGGTCAGACAGATTTCAACACATAGCGCTATCCGGCGTGAACGAGACCTCTATTCGAGCGGGGTGCCCCACTCTCAGTTCGCTGGAAGATGCTCGCCAGCATTGGGTGGATCACAGGCGCGGCCAGCACTGCGACCTATGCTTCGAGAGCCTGGTCTGGCTCGATATGGTGGACAAGCCCCGTGACCGCAGAGTGGTGCACTCTTACTCCGGGAAATGGCGCAGATTCACTCCGGCGTTGACACCAAGGTCGATCGGCCCACACCGAAGATCCCGCCAGATCAATGGCTCAATCAACTGCTCAAGAGTCTCACAACACCGCAACAACGCACCATCGCGCTGTTCATGTCGTTCACCGGCTGTCGCGTCGGCGAGGCCTGCAAGGTTCTGGTCAAGCACTATGATCCCGAGCGTGGCCGCGTTTTTATTGAAAAAACCAAAACCGGCGACGCGCGTGAAGCGGTGCTGACTGAGCTTGTTAACCGCGCCATGCAGCTGCTCGATCGAAGCGATCCCAACGCCAGGCTTTTCGGCTATACCAGCCGCCATACTGTGCGCCAGGCCTTCAAACGTGCCTGCGATCGTGCCGGGCTTGATTACTACTCACCACACAAGCTCGGGCGCCATGCCTTTGCCAAACGCATTCTCGCCGAAGATCAGTCACTCAAACTGCTGATGGAGGCTGGCGGCTGGAAATCTCTGACCGCTGTGAATGTTTACGCGCACCTGGAGCGATCACAGATCGAAAGCGCCGTGCGCAGCGTTTCCACCCAACTTGACACAAAACTGGCACAAAAACTTTTTGACAAAAAATCCGAAGAGCAAAAAACTATTTAAAAGCATGGTGTTACCATGAGCAATTTGAATGCCGATCGCCCCCTTCGACAGGTAGCTTTCGCCGACATCCCGGCAGGTGGTGTGGTGAAGGGTGAGGAATTCATTCTACAATTTTGATCGGCGCATGACTACTCAGCCACGTTCTAGGTTCAAACGACACGGAGAGGCCTAAGTGCTGGCTGCGGGGCTCAGGCAATCGCGGTGGCGAACATGTCGGGATCGACATTGCCGCCGGACAGAACGACGGCAACCGTGCGCCCCTTGACCGGGAATGCGCCGTCGAGAAGAGCAGCGAGCGCAATGGCGCCGCTCGGCTCCACAACAAGTTTTAGGGTCTCAAAAGCGTAGCGCATCGCGGATAGCGCCGCCTCGTCGTTGACGACCAGACCGCCTGCAAGGAACTCGCGGCAAATCTCGAACGTGAGCTTGCCGGGCGTGGGGACCAAAAGCGCATCGCAGATCGAGGCATGGCCTGGTTCGTTGTGTTCGTGTTTGCCAGCCTTGAGCGACCGCGCCAGATCATCGAAGCCGCTCGGCTCGACCGAATAGACCTCCGTACCAGGACTGAAATGCTTGACCGCGATGGCGACGCCGGAGATGAGCCCGCCACCACTGGCTGGAACGAGCACGGCATCGGGCACGGCGCCAAGAGCGTCGGCGTCGCTCATCAATTCGAGGCCGACCGTTCCCTGACCGGCGATGACTTTGGGGTCGTCAAAGGGGGGAATAAAGGCGGCTTGACGCTCGTCCGCGATACGTTTTGCGATGGTTTCGCGACTTTCATTTTTGCGATCATATGCGATGACCTCGCCACCCGCTCGCTTAACCCCACGAACCTTGATCTTGGGGGCGTCGGACGGCATGACGATCGCTGCCTTGAAGCCCATGATGCGTGCGGCCTCGGCGACGCCTTGGGCATGATTACCAGACGAACAGGTCACCACGCCTCCCGGAAAGGCTGCCGCGTCGACACGCGAAATGGCATTGTAGGCACCACGGAATTTGAAGGCGCCGACGCGCTGTAGGCAGTCGGGCTTTATCAGAATGCGCGCCTGGAGATGCTCGTTGAGTGCACAATTCTCGAGCAAGGGCGTGCGCGCACTATGGGGCGCGATGCGCTTTGCGGCTTCTTCGACGTCCGCAAAACCTGGTATCTCTGGCATGAAGCTTCCCCTTTGAAGAATCTCAAGCAGCACGCTTGAAATTCGCTGGTCCAAACCTACATAAGCAATGAGCAATTGTTCCCCAAGCGTTCCCCCCCAAACGCTATGCTCAAGCACAAAGGCTCGGCCCACTCCAAGGCCGAGCCTTTCTTTGTTATGAACCTCTTCGGCAAACCAAGCCATGCCCCAATCAAACACTGATTGCTGGGCGCTCATCGAGAGGGCGATGACCAGCTTCGGCGTTGGCGGAAATCATGTTTTCGATGAATAGCTCGGTGCAGCGCCGCCAGCTGTATTGCAGGGCATGCCGGCGTGCCGCGCCACGATCAATCCTGCGGGCGGCAAGGGCTGCGCGTTGCAAATCGTCGTCGAGCACACCGGTGAGGCCGTTCACGACAACGTCGTTGGGCCCGGTGACGGGAAACGCGGCGACTGGCAGGCCAGAAGCCATGGCCTCGAGAAGCACAATGCCGAAGGTATCTGTTAAGCTTGGGAAAACGAAGACGTCCGCGGAGGCATAGTGTTCGGCGAGGTCCTCGCCTCGCTTTTGCCCGGTGAACAAGGCGTTGGGGAATTTGCGAGCCAGCAATTCCAGCGCGGGGCCGCCACCGACGACCACCTTCTTGCCTGGCAGTTTCAGATCCAGGAACGCCTCGAGGTTTTTCTCAATAGCGACACGTCCGACGTAAATAAACACCGGCTCATCGGAGCCGAATAGCCGTGCCTGACGTGGGCGGAAAAAGTCGGTATCGACGCCGCGCGTCCAGGTCATGACCTTGGGAAAGCCGCGGGCTTGAAGTTCGTTGGTGAGCGATGGCGTCGCCGCCATGATGCCGGCAGCGGGCCTATGGAACCAGCGCTCGAACGAATAACCCCATGAAACACGTACTGGAAAGCGGGCGGCCAAGTATTCGGGAAAACGCGTGTGATAGCTCGTCGTGAAGGGGTGGGCGTGCTTTATGCAGTACCGCCGCGTCGCCAATCCGATGGGGCCTTCGGTTGCAATGTGAATAAAATCTGGTTTGAACTCGGCGAAGCGGCGCGCGACATGGCTCGAGCCGACCAAAGCCAGGTGAATTTCGGGATAGGTGGGCGCCGGGAGCGTGCGAAATCCTTCCGGCGTCAGGAAGTTGAACGCGACGCCCAGTTCCGTGGCCTCGCGGCACACGCGTTCATAGGTTCGAACGACACCGTTGATTTGCGGATGCCATGCATCGGTCGCGATCATGACGCGCGCGTTGTGGATTCTCGAAAGTGGCGACGTCGATCGGCGCGGGTTAAGCTGCTGCTTCGAGCTCACGGTGCACAGCTTGGTGGGCGCCGAGGGTCTCGGCGACTTTCAGCCAATGGATGATTTCGAGTTGACCATCGGCCCGTTCGCCAACGGCCGTGCAACTCTCGACCCAATCGCCCGTGTTGACGTAGAGCATCTTGCCAATCTGGTGCATGGCGGCATGGTGAATATGGCCGCAGATGACGCCATCGGCATCTTGCCGTTCGGCTTCATTGGCAAGTGCGGTTTCAAACTCGCCGATATAATTCACTGCCCGTTTGACCTTGTGCTTGAGATAGGCCGAGAGCGACCAATAGCCAAGCCCGGCGCGGCGGCGAAACCAATTGAAATGGGTGTTCATCCAAAGCGCGAACACGTATGCCGAATCGCCAAGGAAAGCGAGCCATTTGGCATAGCGGACCACGATGTCGAATTCGTCGCCATGCATGACGAGAAAGCGCCGCCCGTCCGCGGTCTCATGGATGGCCTGGTGCTGTAGTTCGATGGCGCCGAATTTTTGTCCGCAATAGGCACGCAGTCCCTCGTCGTGATTGCCGGGGATCAGGACAATGCGTGTTCCCTTGCGCGCCTTGCGCAACAATTTTTGGATGACGTCGTTATGGGACTGGGGCCAATGCGCACTGCGCTTGATGCGCCAAAAATCCACGATATCGCCAACAAGATAGATGGTATCCGCGTCCACGTTCTTCACGAAATCCAGGAACAACTCGGCCTGGCAGGCCTTGGTGCCCAAGTGGATGTCGGAAATGAACAGCGTCCGGTATTTCTTCGTGACGTCGATATGTCCCACCTTGTCGCCTCGGCGTTCGGGTCTCGTTGCGCGCTACCTGAGAAGATTCGTGTTGCAATTTTGTGAAGTGGTGAGCGACACGCAAACTTGCAACTCAATCATGATAGCACGATGGCATTTGCTGGCGGGTCAATCTTTCGACTTTCGATCGGGCAAACAAGTGTGCGACGGCCAGATTCACCCCCGATGCGCGCCTTTATCGACAGGTGCGCCCAGTTCTCCACAAGGTGATGGCGACGCAATTGATCAGTGCAAACTATTAAAGTGGTTCGTCCATCAATAACGGTAGGCCGCCGCCGAGCTTATACTTGAAGCTGAAAGCTACAATGTGGAGTTCCCCCGGTTTGATGGACACTTTTTGAGCAATCGAGGAGAGTGTTTTGATGCCGAGAACAAGGAACCCGTACCCTGCGGAATTCAGGGATCATATCATCGCGTTGGCGC